>CAZXTX010000001.1:0-10505 GCA_964643695.1 uncultured Mariniphaga sp.
GCCCGCGGTAATATAAAACCGCTATCGGAATATTCAGCGAAAGATTATGATGCAATTATTTTTCCGGGAGGTTTTGGTGCGGCCAAAAATCTGAGTACCTATGCTTTTGACGGTGCAGATTTAAAAGTAATCGATGAGGTTGAAAAAGCTGTGTTAGATACCGTAGCCGTGGAAAAACCGATAGGCGCACTTTGCATTTCGCCCGTTATAATTGCAAAAGTTCTGGAGAATGTAAAGGTAACCGTCGGACAGGACGAATCTACCGTAGAGGCAATTCAGAAACTTGGTGCAACTCATGAAGTTACCGACCACGGACAGATTGTTGTTGACGAAAAATATAAAGTGGTAACCACACCGTGTTACATGCTGGATGCCACAATTGACCAGATTGCCGACGGTACAGAAGAGGCCGTAAAGAAAATTCTTGAAATGATATAATTTATACAGGTGAATTCAATCCCGTTTATTGATATTCACACACACCGTACGGATTTTTCCAAAAATACGGTAAGGGTTAATAATCTTTTTCCCGGTGACGATATTCCCATTTTTACAGGAAGAAATTTCTACTCTGTCGGGTTGCATCCATGGTATATCAGGCATGAAGATGAAAATAACCGTCTGATGCAGATGATGGAAGACGCGCTGGAGCTTGACCATGTTATTTTTGTCGGCGAATGTGGTTTGGATAAACTTGCCAAAACCAATTTTGATGAACAAATCAGGGTTTTTAAAGCACAGGCATTTATGGCTGAGGAGTACCAAAAACCGTTGATTATCCATTGTGTGAAAGCCCTGAATGAAATAATTGAATTACATAAAAAAAGCAATCCCTCTGTTCCCTGGATTTTCCACGCTTATAACGGTTCACCAGAATTAACAGAACAACTTCACGATAAGAATTTTCTGTTTTCGTTCGGAAAGGCAATTTTACATTCAGATTCAAAAGTTGCACAATCATTAAAAATGCTGCCTTTGGAAAAAATCTTTTTTGAAACAGATGAATATGAAGGCACCGTTGAGGAAATTTTCCGGCGTGGTTCAGAACTTAAAGGTCTGAATATCGAGGTTTTAAAACAGGCAGTATGGGAGAATTTCAACAAAATTGAAAATATAAATTTTAATAGTTAAAAATATTTACTGATGAACTGGCTCAATCGCACTGAACTGTTGTTAGGCACCGAAAAACTGAATTTGCTGATAAATGCAAATGTACTTGTTGTCGGTTTGGGCGGGGTGGGGGCTTATACCGCAGAAATGCTTTGCCGTGCAGGTGTGGGCAGCATGACCATTGCCGACAGCGATGTGGTTGAGGAAACTAACCGTAACCGGCAGCTGCCGGCACTAATCAGCACAACCGGCCGGCTTAAAACTGATGTTCTCGCAAAACGTTTTATGGATATTAACCCGAATCTGAATCTGACTGTTGTAAATGAATATATTCGGAACGAGAAAACTGTTGAGTTAATTAAAAGTAAACCATTTGATATTGTGCTGGATGCAATTGACACCCTGTCGCCAAAGGTTTTTTTGATAAGCCACTGCGTAACTCACGGATTAAAGGTGATAAGTTCGCTTGGAGCTGGCGGAAAAACCGACCCCTCGCAGGTGCGGATAGCAGATATTTCGGAAACATATAACTGCAAACTTGGCCGGAATATGCGCAAGAGACTTGTAAAACTGGGTGTTAAAAATGGAGTGCAGGTGATTTTTTCACCTGAAGAGACACCTAAAAATGCCGTTAGAGTTGAAGATGGAGTGAATAAAAAGTCAACTGTGGGAACAATTTCCTATATGCCGCCGGTTTTTGGATGTTTTATGGCTGCCGAGGCAATAAAACAACTGCTTGAAAAACAGCAATAATACCCCTGTATTTGAAAAGAATTACAATATGGGGAGCAATAAGTTTGTTAATTCCGATTTTAGTTTATCTTTGCGGTGCGAATAATTAGATGAAACTCTTTTCAGTAGGAATTTGGATTGTCTGGTAATAAGCAAATTGATCTTTTTTTATTTTTTAGGATTTCTGCAGCCGGACACGACTCTCTTTCCTGTTTTTCACCACGATTTTTTTGGTTTCTAAGTATTTTTTATTTCGATATTCACTTAAATCCGGGACAAAAGCATTGTTTGGTTTTCGTGTTTAGTCGCAGAATCTGTATTATTAATTTAATTTATTGTTGCAAATGAACATTTATGTTGGAAATCTTCCTTACAATGTAGTTGAAGAAGATTTAAGAGAAATTTTCGAAGAGTATGGCGAAGTTTCTGAGGTAAAAATTATCTCGGATAAATTGACCGGTCGTAGTAAAGGTTTTGGTTTTGTTGAAATGGACAATGCCGGTGAAGCTCAGAAAGCCATTGAAGAACTAAACAATGCAGAATTAGGCGGACGTAACATTAAAGTTAACGAATCACGTCCGAAATCAGAAGATTCACGCGGAGGCGGAAATCGCAGAGGTGGTGGTGGCTTCAACAGAAGAGAACGCCGCTATTAATTTGTTGCTGATGCAGGGAACTGTAAAATGGTACGATGCCGTTAAAGGCTTTGGCTTTATTCAGACAGAAGAAGGCAAGGATTTTTTTGTGCACCGTTCTGGATTAAATGACCCGACGTTTGGACTGGACACAGGCCAGGCAGTTAGTTTTGAAATTAAAGAGAGTGACCGTGGACCGGTCGCTTTTAATGTGGAAATAATCTGAAGATTACTGTACTTTATAAAAAAGGGTTTTGTGCGAACAAAACCCTTTTTTGTATGTATTAATTGTAAATTTGATTTTTAAAACCGGGAAATTATGGAAAAATTGAAAATTACTTTGGTGCAGCCCGATATTGTGTGGGAAAATATAGACGCAAATCTTATTCACTATTCCAAATTATTATCTGAAACAAAGGATACAAATCTGATTGTTTTGCCTGAAATGTTTACTACAGGATTTTCGATGAATCCTCAAAACCTGATGGAAAAAATGGACGGGCCGTCAGTACAGTGGATGAAAAAACTGGCTGAGGAGAAAAATGCGGCAGTAACCGGAAGTTTGATTATTGAAGAAAATGAAAAAGTGTATAACCGCTGTTTGTGGGTTTTTCCCGATTCTTCTGTTCGTATTTATGACAAACACCACCTTTTTACCATGAGTGATGAGCATAACAATTATTCACCAGGAAATAGTAAGCTGATTGTGGAATATTTAGGTTGGAAATTTTGTCCGCTTGTATGTTACGATTTGCGTTTCCCGGTTTGGGCCAGAAATACCGAGAATTATGATGTACTGATATACGTTGCCAACTGGCCTGCCAAACGGCATCAGGCATGGGTTAGTCTGCTGCCGGCACGTGCTGTTGAAAATCAGTCGTATTGCGTGGGTGTAAACCGTGTCGGAACCGATGGCAACAATCTGAAATACAATGGTGAATCGGCACTTGTTGACTTTAAGGGAGAAACTGAATTTTTAGACAATAAAGAACAGGTAAAAACTTTTGAAGTTTCCTATTCTACATTGCATCGCTTTCGCAAAACATTTCCCGTGCTGAATGATATGGACGGGTTTATACTGGACAATAACAGCCGTTGATTTTTTTTAAACGTAGTAATAGTTACTCATTTTAAAACAGTTTTTGGGTTGAACTAAATTTTACAATCAAAAAATATTTTTCCTTTCAGTCTGTTAGTCAACTCGTTTCATCTGTTTCCATTCCTGATCCTGAAAAACTGATGACGGATCAAAGTTGGGATTATCGGTCATGATAAAGCTGCTGCCGTCACCCCGGCTCCAGGCATGGTTGTAATTACTGTTCATTTCATATGTGCCGGTTGCATCCTGATATGTTTCCACACCGCGAATGGATTTTATAAATGTTTCATGCTGCCGGTCTTGTGAGCTCTGCCGGGCCTCCCAGCTGCGCATGTTGGCATCCATTGCTGCCATCCGGTTCTCATGATTTCGTCTGGAATACTCATTCGTCATTTTAATTTGATCCCACATTTGCCGGCGGTTTTGCATTCTGATCTCTTTCCAGAATTCATCAACTGTTTCTCTCCATGCAGGATTTTCTCTTATGCTGGTAACTATAGTAGTAAACAGTTTTTCGGAATGTGATTTTTCTTCGGGTGGATAACGGAACACCATTTTATAACCTATAACATTGGTATAGTCTTTAATCGGCTGCCCGGTCAGGTAATTCATGGAAGTTTGTACTGCAATCATGGATTTACACCATACAATACCTTCGCTGTCGTCACTCCACCTTACACGTGCAGAAACAGCACTGGGAAAATAATCAATCTTCATAACTCCATCATACATTAAAATCTCCTGACTTTTTTCTCTCAAACTTTCAACATCCTTTTCAGGATACTCTTCCTCATGAGTGCTCAGTAATTCAGGATTACCCAACTGAGGAAGAAAGTACTGATTAAGATATTCTTCTGCACTTACCGGATTACCCACCCACACACGTTCATTGGAAAAACGCATGTTCATTTCATTAATCATCGGTAATCCGCTATATGATATTGCCTGAGCCGGATACATAGTAAATTGCCATGTTTTGTCGGGTGATTCTGCATGAAACTCCATGTAATTTCCTGATCCCCACTGACCGGGCGCGACCCAGGTTACTTCTCCGTCATACTCCCAGTTGTGTGGAATAAGAAAACTGAAAACTTCAACCGGCTCGCTAAAAGCTGCCTTATCTTCAATTCTGGCACGTTTCATAATTGTATAATCCCTGCCTTCTGCATAGTTTACCTGTTTTGCTGTCGTTGAAATATTTCTGGTATTGCTGTTTGCTGATTCCTGAGTGTTCTGACTGTTGCAGGTTGCTGATGTAAGAGTCAGATAAAACAGGCCAAAAATGTATAAAAATCTTTTCCTCATGATATTAAAATTTGTCATTGTAATTGTATATCGTGATTTTCAAAAAAAGTCATCAAAATTTATTTGAGGAATGTGTTTTTTATTTCATCATTACTTATAATGAATTGGTATTGTGTTTTGTTTAGTAATCATGTGTGAAGTATTATATAAAATACCGAAAATTACTTTTTAAAAAAGGTTACATTTGCAAACAGAAAATAGTAAACCTGAAGGAATACATTCCGCTTTTAGGAATAATTTCGTTCAGTTACTTTTTATTGACAAACAATTTTAAACGAATGAAATGAATGAACAAAACAGTTATCCCATTGACAAAATAACCCAGCCTATTCAAAAATTTATTCAAAATGAAAGGTCAGGAGGAATTGTTATTGGAATAAGCGTAATTATCGCACTGATTCTTGCCAACTCACCTTTGTCCGATGGATATTTTAATTTTTTTGAACATAAACTGGGATTTAATTTTAACGGAAAGAGTTATTTGGAATACAGTTTACTTCATTGGATAAATGACGGTTTAATGGCTATATTCTTTTTTGTGGTGGGGCTTGAGCTTAAAAGAGAATTTATAGGTGGCGAACTTTCTAATCCGAGAAAAGCCATGTTGCCGATAGTTGCCGCAATTGGAGGTATGGTTGTTCCTGCATCCATCTATTTTATTTTAAACCCGTCAGGCGAAGCTCATACCGGCTGGGGAATTCCGATGGCTACCGACATTGCCTTTGCACTTGGCGTTTTATATTTGCTGGGTGACAAAGTGCCGTTTTCATTAAAGATTTTTCTGACTGCTCTGGCAATTGTAGATGATTTGGGTGCAGTTATGGTTATCGCGTTTTTCTATACTTCCGATATTTCAATTTTAAGTTTGCTGATAGGGTTGGGGTTTGTTTTGGTAATGTATATCGGAAATAAGATTGGTATCCGGAATGTTCTGTTTTATGCAATTATTGGAATAGGAGGTGTATGGACAGCTTTTCTGTTATCGGGAGTGCATGCAACAATTGCATCGGTACTTGCTGCGTTTACCATTCCGGCAAATATGAAAATAAGGGAAAGTATTTATATAGATGATATACAGAAGCTGCTTGCAAGGTTTAAATCCATTGACCCGAACGACCGGATTCCAACTCTTACAAACAAGCAGTTGCACATAGTGGATGAAATAAAGAGCGAAACAAATGAAATAATTCCGCCCCTGCAGCGGCTGGAGCATGCAATGCATCCGTTTGTAACGTTTTTGGTTATCCCGATTTTTGCTTTGGCAAATGCAGGTGTGTCGGTAGCTCTTGACATTGATCACTTGTTTAGCTCAAATGTTGCGCTGGGTGTTTCGCTTGGGCTAATCGTTGGTAAAGTTGTTGGAGTTGCGGGATTTACTTTGCTGATGATTAAATTTAAAATTGCCCCTTTCCCGACCGGAATGAATGTTAAAAATCTTATCGGGCTCGGATTTGTGGCTTCCATAGGTTTTACAATGTCTCTGTTTATCACTTCACTTGCATTTACAAATGAGGTATTTATAACACAGGCTAAAATTGGAATATTTGCAGCTTCAATTATTGGCGGAACAATTGGTTATATCATTTTGAAAAGACAGTCGAAAAATAATATTTCCATAAAATAGGACAGTATATAAAAGAAAATAAAAAAACTCCGGTGAAAATATTCATCGGAGTTTTTTTGTGCCCAGAACAAGAATCGAACTTGCACGGCCTAAAACGGCCACCAGGCCCTCAACCTGGCGTGTCTACCAATTCCACCACCTGGGCAGATAAAAAACTTTTGAAAGAGCGATGCAAAATTAAAAAATTTCTTGAAACCCGTGCAACTTTACCTGAAAAATAGCAGCTAACGGTTATACTCTTTTTCAACCAGAGTTTTATATATTAAACCATTCTTAACGGAAAAATAAAATCGCTCGGTTTTTTTAACCTTTGGTGTTATTATCGGGTCAAGAGCCAGCCTTCCCTGAGTGATTTCTGTACTTTGCAGTTCACTTGTTTTTTCAAAAATATAGACAGAATCTCCGGCTGCTGCCAATATTTTTACCGGTTTTCCCAATTGCTTTTCAGCTGCCGATACCGGTTTCCCGTGGAATGATTTCTTTATTCTGTTTTGTGTACCACATGAAAACAGGAGTAACAGTAATGTTGTTGATACAATAAATTTTTGCATTTCATTAATTTTACCCAAAGTAACCTAAAATTCTGAAAAAGATACTGCTGCGTCAGTTGTTAAATTTTTTGCAGTATTAAAAATGGTTTTTGTAAAAAAATAACCTTACAATTTTTTTTTGATTATTTTTATCTTTGTTGTGTTCACTGCATGTTCAATATCAAAATTAGCTGTAAATGATTTATTTTTTTAAAACCGTAAACCGTTCGGTTGTTGCTGTCGATTCCGTAAATACTCTTAGTGATAACGATATAAAAAAGTTAGTCTGGTTGATTCCGGGCGCTGAATATCCTGAAGAAAAAAATCCTGAAGGCCGGTTTATCGGACCGCGCCGCAGTTTACTTTCTCCATGGAGTACCGCTGCTCAGGAAGTTGTCCGGAATATCGGAATAGAGGGCATCCGCCGGATAGAAGAGTTTTTTATGGTGAAAAACGAGGATATCGAATATGACAAATTACTTCAGGAAAAATATGACAGTTTGAATCAGCATATTTTTTCTAATGAACGTAAACCCGAACCTGTCAGGCATATTGATGATATTTCGGCTTATAATATTGCAGAAGGTCTGGCTCTTAGTGATGATGAGGTAAAATATCTGAATGAAGTGTCAGAGTCTGCCGGAAGGAAACTGACTGACAGTGAGGTGTATGGTTTTGCTCAGGTGAATTCGGAGCATTGCCGTCATAAAATTTTTAACGGAACATTTATTATTGACGGTAAAGAGATGGAGTCTTCACTGTTCAGGATGATAAAGAAGACTTCTGCGGTTAATCCCAATAAAATAGTTTCGGCATATCGGGATAACTGCTCTTTTGTTCAGGGGCCTGTGGTTGAGTTGTTTGCACCCGAATTGGCCGGTAAACCTGCATTTTATGGAAAAAAGGAAATAGAAACCGTACTTTCCCTTAAAGCTGAAACACATAATTTTCCGACTACAGTAGAGCCGTTTAACGGAGCATCAACCGGAAGCGGTGGTGAAATTCGTGACAGGATTGCCGGAGGAAGAGGCAGCTTTCCGGTTGCCGGCATTGCAGTTTATATGACTTCCTATCCGCGAATTGCCGATGACCGTTCGTGGGAACAGGCAGTTCCTGAAAGAGAATGGCTGTATCAGAGCCCTGAGCAGATTTTGCAAAAAGCTTCAGTCGGTGCAGGTGACTTTGGTAAAAAGTTTGGTCAGCCGCTTATCACCGGCTCTCTTTTAACTTTTGAACATACCGAAAATTTAAAAAAATACGGATATGACAAGGTTATTATGCTTGCAGGCGGAATCGGTTTTGCTGAAAAAAAATACAGTCTGAAGGATACCCCTGAGAAAGGTGATAAAATTGTGCTTTTTGGCGGCGATAATTATCGTATAGGTATGGGAGGCGGCGCATTTTCATCGGTTGATACCGGTGAGATGGACAATTCAGCCGAGCTGAATGCGGTTCAGAGAGCAAATCCTGAAATGCAGAGACGGGTTTACAATGCCATCAGAGCACTGGCAGAATCTGATAATAATCCGATAGTTTCAATTCACGATCATGGTGCGGGCGGACATCTTAACTGCCTTTCGGAACTGGTGGAGAGTACCGGCGGAAAAATTGATACGGCAAAACTGCCTGTTGGTGACCCGTCATTATCTCAAAAGGAAATTATCGGCAATGAGTCACAGGAGCGTATGGGACTTGTGGTAAAGTCTGAAAATATTGAAATGCTGAAACAGGTGGCAGAGCGGGAGCAGGCTCCGGTTTATGTTATAGGTGAGGCAACCGGCGATATGCAGTTTACTTTTGAGAATTCCGAATCAGGTGAAAAACCAATTGACTTGCAGCTTGGGTATCTGTTTGGCAATCTGCCGGAAACTGTTCTG
The DNA here is from genome assembly GCA_964643695.1 of uncultured Mariniphaga sp. Taxonomy (GTDB): domain Bacteria; phylum Bacteroidota; class Bacteroidia; order Bacteroidales; family Prolixibacteraceae; genus Mariniphaga. The sequence goes on from CAZXTX010000001.1 coordinate 8,913, forward strand.
GAAGACAGTTCGCTGGTTCAGGAGTTTGCTGATTTACAATATGATAAAAGCAATATTTATAAATATACCGAACAGGTTTTACAAATTGAATCGGTTTCCTGCAAAGACTGGCTGATCAATAAATCGGACCGTTCGGCAACGGGGCTTGTTGCAAAACAGCAGACAGCAGGAGAATTGCAGCTTCCTTTAAATAATGTTGGTGTAATTGCATTAGATTTTCAGGGAAGGGCAGGAGTAGCCGTTACCGTAGGTCATGCCCCTGCTGCCGCATTGATTAGCCCCGAAGCAGGTTCGGTTTTATCAATTGCAGAAGCTCTTACAAACATTATTTGGGCTCCTCTGACTGACCATATTCGAAGTGTTTCCCTTAGTGCAAACTGGATGTGGCCGGCAAAAAATCCGGGTGAAAATGACAGGCTTTACCGTGCAGTTGAAGCAGCTTCCGTTTTTGCATGCGATTTGGGAATAAATATTCCTACCGGAAAGGACTCCTTGTCGATGACTCAAAAATACAGTGACGATGTGGTCTATTCTCCGGGAACAGTCATTATTACCGCTTCTGGTGAAGTGTCTGATGTGCGCAAAGTTGTTGAACCTGTTCTGGTACCGGATGAGTCAAAAGAGATTCTTTTTATTGACTTTTCATTTACCGAAAGAGCTTTGGGAGGCAGTGCCTTTGCTCAGATACTGAGTAAAGTGGGAAAAGAAGCACCTTCGGTTTCCGCTGCTGAAAAGTTTGTTGAGGCATTTGATGCAGTACAGCAGCTTATTGAAGATGAACTGATTCTTGCAGGACATGATATAGGTTCAGGCGGACTGATTACAACTCTTCTTGAAATGTGCTTTGCCGCTAACAGAGGAGGAATGAAGGCTGATTTAACCGGAATAGGCGAGGAAGATTTTGTAAAAGTTCTGTTTGCTGAAAATCCGGGTGTTGTTATTCAGTGTGCCGATAACGACAGGGTGAAAAAACATCTGAATGAAAAGGGAATTCATTATGTTTCACTTGGTTTTCCTTCAGCAAACCGAAAAGTATCAGTGAAGAATTTTGATGAAGAAAGAGAATTTGATATTGATTCACTTCGGGATTTGTGGTTTAAAACATCATATCTGTTCGACAGAAAACAAAGCGGTGATGTTGCGGCTTTGAAGCGATATGAAAATTATAAAAAGCATGAGCTTAAATTCGATTTTAAAGATTTCACAGGAAAAGCCTCTGATTATGGTATAGACTTTAACCGGAGGAAACCATCCGGAATTAAAGCAGCTGTAATCAGGGAAAAAGGTACATCCGGTGAAAGGGAAATAGCATATGCCATGTATCTTGCCGGAATGGATGTGAAGGATGTTCACATGACGGATCTGGTGACTGGCCGTGAAACTCTTGAAGATGTAAATATGATTGTTTTTGCCGGAGGTTCATCCAATTCTGATGTTTTTGGCTCTGCAAAAGGATGGGCGGCCAATTTCAGGTATAATGAAAAGGCGTTGAGTGCCCTTCAGAAATTTTATCAGCGCAAGGATACCCTGAGCCTGGGTGTGTGCAACGGTGCCCAGCTGATGATTGAACTTAATTTAATCGGTTATGGCCAC
>CAZXTX010000001.1:10605-23445 GCA_964643695.1 uncultured Mariniphaga sp.
TGCCGCAGCAATATGTTCTTCTGACGGAAGACATCTTGCAATGATGACTCATCTGGAAAGGTCGTTTGCTCCCTGGCAGTGGCCCTGTTACCCGGCAGATCGAAAAAACGGCGAGATTACCCCGTGGATTCTGGCATTTGTGAGTGCTGTGGAGTGGATGGCGAATCAGAAAGATTAGAGTCCGGTTACACAATCATATCAGCGGCAAGCTTATCGGCAACGGGTTTGCCTTTAAGCATTTCAACAATTTGAAGTGCAAACTGAATGGCGGCACCCGGCCCCTTTCCGGTTACAATTTTTCCTGATGTTTCAACTTTGGAACCTGTAATCTCGGCACCTGTCAGCTGATTTTCAAATCCGGGATAGCAGGTGGCTTTATGATTTTCTAAAATTCCGAGATTCCCGAATACCAGCGGGGCTGCACATATCGCACCCAATGGCTTTCCTGTGGAATGAAAGTCAAGAATTTGCCGGTTTAAACCTTCATGATTTTTGAGGTTGGCTGCACCGGGCATTCCGCCGGGTAATATTATCATGTTGATAGAATCATAATCGGCATCTTCAAACAAAATATCCGATGTTACCTTTATTCCGTGTGAGCCGGTTACTGTCTCATTTCCGGTTACAGATACAATCAGTGTTTTAATTTCCGCTCTGCGTAAAACATCAATTATTGTAATCGCTTCAATTTCTTCAAATCCTTCTGCCAAATGTACTGCTGCAATTGTTTCCATTATAATTTTCATTTTTTATAAAGATAAAAAAAAGATCTTCAAAAATGAAGACCTTTCAGAGAAGTGAATCTTATCAGTATTTCAGTTGTTGGCGTATTCGCTGAGAGATTTTTCAAGTTTTTTACGTGTGAAAAAAATCCGGCTCTTAACTGTTCCCAGCGGAAGGTCAAGTTCTTCCGCAATTTCTTTGTATTTATAACCATCAAGAAACATGGTAAATGGAATGCGGTATTCATCTTCAAGCTCATCAATGCTTTTTTGAATTTCTTTTGTGCTGTATAATGAATCCGGTGACGGATATACCACATCTTTGGAAAACAAAAGATGAAAATCGTTGTTTGAATCATCAAATGTGTTCCTTGTTTTAACGTTTCTTCTATAGTCGTTAATGAATGTATTTTTCATTATGGTATAAATCCAGGCTTTAAAATTGGTGTTTTCTGTAAACTTGTCACGATATACTAATGCTTTTAGCATGGTTTCCTGCAGAAGATCATTTGCACGTTCAGTATCCGCTGTTAAACTGAGTGCATAATAATGAAGTTTTTCTTTTAAACCGAGAAGCTCATTGTTAAATTGAAACTGGGTCATGGCGTTTAATTTTAATTATTATTAATCTTTATTACAATTTGTCGAAACAAATATAATGTACAAAAATATAATAAAAAAGACTTTAGGCTCTTTTTATATTTGATTTTATCTATTAGTAATAAAGTTTTTTTATCAGGCTGTTTGTTAAGAAGAATTAATAGCTCTTTTTGTCTTGTTATACAGAGCGTTGTAGTGTTTTTTATGACCGGGATTTCTTTGTGCTGTTTTTTAAATAAATGTAATTTTATCTTTGCACATTATTTTTTTACCGGCTGGATGTAATAAAAAGCTTTCTAATTGTTACTGTTGTTTAATCAAAAATATACAAATGAAAAGATATTTGGCAGAAAATAATAACAAAGAGGTTGTAGCCTTTAAAAAGTGGGGCAGAAAAAGTTTTTCATTATTTAGTGTTTTAAAAAAAGTTGTTAAAATTTCCGTTCTTTCTGTTTCTTACTTTCTTTTTGTGCCTTGCATATCTTTTGCAAATACCGAAGCTGACACATTGAAACAAATTAAGATGGAACTTAATCTGGATGAGATTGAAGTTTCTGCTTCGCGTGCTCCTTCACTGTTTTCCCAAATTGCAAGAGTTCTTGTTGTTATTGATTCAAAAGAAATTGAGCAGCGCCCGGTCTCTTCGGTTCAGGAATTGCTAAGGCAGGTTTCGGGTATTGATATAAGGGAGCGCGGTACAGGTGGCATTCAGGCAGACATAAGTATCAGAGGCGGAACTTTTGATCAGACTTTAATCCTTCTCAATGGCATTAACATAACCGACCCTCAAACCGGACATCATAATTTAAATATTCCTGTAGAGCTTAATCAGATAGAAAGAATTGAAATTTTGAACGGGCCGGCTGCACGGATATACGGGCCAAATGCTTTTTCCGGTGCTGTTAATATCGTAACCCGGCAATTCAGTAAGAATGAAATAAATATTTCGGCTGATGGGGGAAGTTTTGGAACTTTGGGTACAAATATTTCAGCAGGCTTAAAAAATAAAAATTTTAACAATCTGATTTCAGGAGGCTATTCTTCGTCAAAAGGATATATAGAGAATACCGATTTTACTGTTAAAAATATTTTTTATACGGGAAATTTAATAAATGACAAAAAAATATCATTTCAGGCAGGATTGACTGACAAAGAATTTGGTGCCAACAGTTTTTATTCCCCGCTTTATCCAAATCAGTTTGAAAAAACTCAAACATTCTTTTCTTCGTTAAAGATGGAATTTCCTGTAAAATATCATTTGACTCCGGTAATTTATTATCGCCGTCATTCAGATACTTTCATGCTTTTCAGGGATAATCCGCCCGACTGGTATAAAAATCACAATTACCATAAAACCGACACATGGGGTGCAAATATTAATTCCTGGTTTGTATGGAGTGCCGGAAAAACATCTTTTGGGGCAGAATTCAGGTCTGAAAAAATTTTAAGTAACAATCTGGGTGAGGATTTAAAAACCGAAATAAGGGTGCCGGGCAAAGATGCATGGTTTACGAAATCTAAAAGCAGAAACAGTCTGTCATTTTTTACAGAACATAGTGCATATGTTAAAAAATGGACTTTTTCTGCCGGTATAATGGGTAATATAATTTCAGACTATCTGAACATATTTAAATTAATGCCTGGAGTTGATGTCAGCTATCAGGCACTGCCGAAAATAAAGCTGGTTACATCGTGGAATTCATCAATGAGGATGCCTACATTTACAGATTTATATTATACCGGCCCTGTGAATACGGGAAATTCTGAGTTGAAACCTGAAGAATCAGATATGTTTGAAAGCGGAATAAAATTAAATTCGGTTCTTTTTTCAGGGCATTTGGTTTTCTTTAAAATGAATGGAAAAAACATTATTGACTGGGTAAAAACCGAAACTGACGAAAAATGGCAGTCGATGAATCATACTAAAATAGAGGGAAGAGGCATAGATGCCGATTTGAAAATTTTATTTTCAAAAAATCCGGGAGTCAGAAACAGCGGCAGTATTCAGCTTAGTTATCTGTATAACAATCAAAAGAAAAATGAAGGAGAATTTATTTCATATTATGTTCTTGATTATTTGAAACATAAATTTATAGCATCGTTAAATCAGCCGTTTTTAAAACAATGGGCAGCAGATTTTACTGTTATTTATCAAAATCGTGAGGGTAGCTATACACGGTATGATGCGGATGGTTCCGCCACTGAAACCGGATACAGTCCGTTTTGGCTTTCAAATATAAAAGTTATGTACCATAAAAATAACATCAGATTTTATGTTTTGGTAAATAATATTTTTGATAAAAGCTATTTTGATATCGGAAACATAGTTCAGCCCGGGCGCAGAATAAATACAGGAATTGTTATAAGTTTTCCATCAGGTAAATGAATTTCTCAAAAAATGCCGAATGTTTTTTTGTTAAGTTGTAAAAGTTGTAAATTTGCGCCAAAATTTTAATAATATGCTAAAAGGAATTTTAGCCTTATCGGGGCAGTCAGGATTGTTCAAACTTATAGCAGAAGCCAAGAACAATATTATTGTCGAGTCACTGGAAAACGGAAAACGTTTGCCGGTTTATTCCAGCACCAGAGTTTCTACTCTTGAGGATATTGCAATTTATACTGATACTGCGGATATTCCGTTAAAAGAGGTGTTACAGAAAATTGCCGAAAAGGAAAGTTCAGGAAAATCAATTGACCATAAATCGTCAGCAAATATTTTAAAAAATTATTTTGCCGGAATCCTTCCTGATTATGACCGTGACAGAGTTTATGTTTCCGACATTAGAAAGGTAATTTTATGGTATAATTTGCTTCAGGAAAAAGGACTTCTTGATTTTACAGAGGATGAGGAAAAAAAAGAAGATGAGATAGAATCAGAAGAAAAATCAGAAGAGTAGTTGTCAGAAAAGCAGTTTGTTTGCAGCAGCTGCATTTTTCAGTTGTCTTTCATTTTCCTTTAATAATATTTCAAATAATCTGACGGTTGCCAGAGCATCACCTGCTGCACGGTGTCTTCCGTTTATTTCAATTCCCAGTTCAGAACATATTTCTCCCAGTGAGTATGATTTGTAACCTTTGAGGAACTTGCGCGAAAGTTTGACTGTACATAAAGTTTTACGCTGATAGTTATAACTGAGCCGTTTAAATTCTTCCTTTAAAAAGTTGTAATCAAAAGTAACATTGTGGGCTACAAATGTTCTTCCTGCCGTCATTTCGGCAATAGTTCCTGCAACTTCATAAAAACGGGGTGCTCTTTCCACCATTTTATTTGTAATTCCTGTTATTTTGGTTATAAAATAGGGAATGTCAGTTTCAGGTTTTATAAATGTGGAAAAAGAACCGGTTATTTCTATTCCGTTGTGCTGATATATGGCAATTTCAGTAATTTTGCCATATTTGTAATTGTTACCTGTAGTTTCTATATCAACTATTGCAAACAAATTTTGTTTTTTTTGTATTTATTTTAAAGAAATAACTAAATTTGTTAAAAAAATTAATTAAAAATTGCATTAATAGACTGTAATCTATATTAAGTTTGATAATATTGCAACAAATTTAAGAATTTCTAATAAAATTTTGATTATGAAAAAATTTACACTTTTATTTTTCTCAGTTTTAATAATTGGGACTGCGTTTGCCCAGAATGCAGAGAAAAAATGGGCATTGGGTTTAGGACCCGGAGTCTATTATAACCTTGATAAAGAAGATTTGGGTTTTATGGCTGATTTCTATCTGAGCCGTTATTTAAGTCCTTCTTTTGATTTGATGTTAAAAGCTCCATGGGGCTTTTATGATGAAGGTGTCGATATTTTTAATCCTTCACTGAATTTAAGATATAAGTTCAGCAATGGTAAAATTTTATCTGAAACCAGTACATTTCAGCCTTATCTTTTTGCAGGCCCCGGTATGCTTTGGGACAATGTTAACAACGGAGTTAACTTTAATGCCGGAGTTGGTACAAAAATAGCCCTTAGCCCAAATACTTCACTTTATCTTGAAGGTGGCTATATTCATGGAATCGACGGTGAAAGAAATATTGGTAATAGTGTAGCAGATGTTCATGATAATTTCGTCAAACTTGCCGGTATTATTGAATTTGCTTTTGGAGCTCCGAAAGATTCGGATGGTGATGGTGTGCCGGACAGAAGAGACAAGTGTCCGAATACTCCTCCGGGAGTTCAGGTTGATAAACATGGCTGTCCGCTTGACCGTGATGGTGACGGTGTGCCGGATTATCTTGACAAGTGTCCCGACGAGCCCGGCCTGCCTGAGCATGATGGTTGTCCTGACCGCGATGGCGACGGAATTCCTGATCATTTGGATGAGTGTCCCGATGTGCCCGGTCTTGCAAAATTCAACGGATGCCCCGATACTGACGGTGACGGTGTTCCGGATCATTTGGACAGATGTCCTGATACTCCGAGAGGATGCCCCGTTGATCAGCACGGATGTCCGCTTGATTCAGACGGTGACGGTGTAATTGACTGTGAAGACAAATGTCCGACAGTACCAGGACCTGCTTCTAATTTTGGCTGCCCGATTGATGATGAAACTTTGGAGATTCCTACCATATATTTCGATTTTGATAAGGCTAATCTGAGACCAGAAGCAATTGCAGAACTGGATAAACTTGTTCAGACTTTGAGTAACAGCAGTGAATATCATATTGTAGTTGGCGGACACACCTGTGATATTGGCGGTAACAATTACAACATGAAACTTTCTGAGAGAAGAGCTCAGTCAGTTGTTAAATATCTGCTTACAAAAGGTATCAGCAATGCATACGTTGGCTCAAACTTCTATGGTGAGGCAAAACCGGCTGTTCCAAATACTTCTATTGAAAACAGAAGAAAAAACCGCAGAGTTGAATTTGAAGAAGCTACTATTAAAAAATAATTAATATAAACGCTTTAAGTAATAAAAAAACCTTGCTTGGCGGCAAGGTTTTTTTTATGAGTTAACTTCCAGACCAAATATAAACTCTTGACTGAAAAATATTATTTTTGTCTCTCCTCATTAAAGATTTACACTTTATGAAAATTGAAAAAACTATTCATTCGGCAATAAAAGAAACATTAAACGAATTGTACAATATAGTGCCTGAATCTGGTTTGATTCAGTTGCAGAAAACAAGAAAGGATTTTGAAGGTGATATAACCTTAGTGGTTTTTCCCCTTTTAAAATATTCAAAAAAAACTCCTGAGGCAACTGCTGCCGAAGTGGGAGAGCATCTCAAAAACAATGTGACTGAAATATCAGGTTATAATGTTGTAAAAGGGTTTTTAAACCTTGTGGCTGATAACAGGTATTGGGTTGGAGAACTGCTGGAGGCAGGTGGTAAAAGTGAATTTGGAGAAGCAGAGAAAACAGAAAAACAGGAACTTGTAATGGTTGAGTACTCTTCGCCAAATACCAATAAGCCGCTTCATTTAGGACATATCAGGAATAATCTGTTAGGTTTTTCAATTTCAGAAATTTTAAAAGCCAACAATTATAAGGTTGTAAAAACAAATATTGTTAATGATCGCGGAATTCATATCTGTAAATCAATGCTGGCATGGCAAAAGTGGGGTAAAAACAGAACACCGGAAAATACAGGGATAAAGGGGGATCATCTTGTGGGGGATTTATATGTTGAGTTTGACAGGCATTATAAGCAGGAAGTGACAGAATTAATTAAAAAAGGTCATAGTCATAAGGAAGCTGAGGAACAGGCTCCTTCAATAGTTGAGGCAAGGGAATTGCTCAGAAAATGGGAATTGGGAGATACGGAAGTGGTTAATTTGTGGAAAACCATGAATAACTGGGTTTATAAAGGATTTGACGTTACTTATAAAAGACTGGGTGTTGATTTTGATAAAATTTATTATGAATCGGATACCTATCTGGTAGGTAAGGAACGTGTTCTTAAAGGATTGAAAGATGGTGTATTTTATCAAAGGGAAGATGGCTCTGTATGGATTGATCTAACGGATGAGGGATTAGACCATAAATTACTGCTCCGCAGCGACGGAACCTCTGTTTATATGACTCAGGATATAGGTACCGCCAAATTGAGATTTAGTGAATTTCCTATTGATAAAATGGTATATGTTGTGGGGAATGAGCAAAATTATCATTTTCAGGTGCTGGCCGTGATTCTTGATAAACTGGGTTATGAATGGGGAAAAGGTTTGTATCATTTTTCATACGGAATGGTTGAACTGCCTTCGGGAAAAATGAAATCAAGGGAAGGATCGGTGGTTGATGCCGATGATTTAATGGATGAAATGGTTGGAGTAGCCAGAAAAATGGCGGAAGAATTAGGGAAACTGGATACACTGTCGAAAGAAGAGTCAGAGGAAATATATAATATTATTGCATTAGGTGCCTTAAAATATTTTATGCTGAAAGTTGATCCTAAGAAGAATATGTTGTTTAATCCGGAAGAATCTATTGATTTTAACGGCAATACAGGCCCGTTTATTCAATATACACATGCCAGAATTCAATCTGTTTTGAGAAAATCGGCAGAAAGGAATCTTGAGATACCTGAACATACAGATTGTTTGCCAAATGAGATTTCGGTTAAAGAAAAAGAACTGATTAAAAGGATTTTGTTATTCCCTGAAGCTGTTAAGGAAGCAAGCATCAATTACAGTCCTGCCTTAATTGCAAATTATTGTTACGAACTGGCCAGGGAATATAACCAGTTTTATCATGATCATCCCATACTTGTAGTGGAAGATGAGAATATCCGTAATTTGAGGATTTTAATGACTGCAATAACCGGAAAAATAATTAAAAAGGGAATGAGTATGCTGGGTATTGAAGTGCCTGACAGAATGTAAAACACAATTTTTGCAAAAAAAAGAGACTGTGCTTTTACAGTCTCTGAAAAATTATGATTTAATAGCTCGAAAAAAGCATCTTCTTTAGATTAAATCCCTCCAAAAAGAAAAAGGTAACCCTTAAATATTGAAAAAAGCATATAAAACACTATGTTTAGTTCCAAATCACAGGAAATTACTGTAATTTTATTATTTGATTGTTTTTAGAAATTTTGAATTAAAACTATTCTGTGATTGTTTAATACAATGAAAAAATCACTTATTTTTGGTACTTTTTAAGATACTGTTTTGTAGTATTTTATCTAAAGGAATTGGAAACTTGGAAGGAAAATGATTTTTTTTTGAAAAGAGGGTTACCTTTTTAACAAATAAGGAATAATATTATAGACGAGTATGAAGGATTATAATGATGACCAGATCCTCAAAGGGATTTTAAGACACGACAATTTAATCTTGCAGTATATATATAAGCAGTTTTACTATCAGATTAATTTGTTTATTAAAAAAAACAGTGGAAATGAAGATGATGCAAATGATATTTTTCAGGAGGCCATTATAATCATTTACCGTAAAATAAAAGAAAACGATTTGGTTTTCAAAATGAGTTCTTTTCAGGGTTATCTTTTTTCGGTTTGTCGTTTTTTATGGCTTAAGGAGCTTGAAAAACGTAAAATTGAACAAGAAAGATTAAATGACTCATTACCTTTTGTTGAGGAAATTTATGACGACAACCTTGTTGAAATAGTTGAGAAAAATGAAAGGTACGGATTGTACCAGAAGCATTTTAAAACCCTTAGTACTGATTGTCAAAAGTTGCTGCAGTTATTTTTTGAAAAGGTCCCAATGACAGAAATAGCTAAAATAATGGGATACAAAGGCGAAAAATATGCGAAAAAGCGAAAATATACTTGTAAAGAACTTTTGGTAAGCAGAATTAAAAAAGATACAGAATACAAAAAGATAATTGAAGATGACACCTAAAGAAAAACACTTTGAAATGATTGAGGATTATTTAATGGACGCACTCAATCATATTGAAAAGGTTGATTTTGAAAAAGAGCTGAAAGAAAACAGCGAACTTTTAAAACAAGTAAAACTTGAAACCGAAATGAGATCGGCAATTCTTGAAAAAGATATTTTAGATCTTCAGAATAAACTGAAATCGGTATCTAAAGAATCTCATACCGGAGAAACCCCGTTCAGTCTGTTTAATGATTTTGAAAATTTTCAGGAACTTTCAAGTACAATGCCTGCCGAGGAGTTGATGAACTTTTATGACTCAATGCCAAGAGCTCATGTTTATCAGCGGGAAATCTCATCCAATGAAAATATTCATGAATTCTTCAGGGAGCAGAATATTCCCGGTATCAGTAATAATATTGATATATTTGATTCTGATGAAGATGAAATTGGATTAGAAGGGCTTGGAGATGCTATCCTGGAAAAAGATGTGCTGGAATTACGTGAAATTTTGGGTAAAGTTTCAGATTCAGTCAGGCACCGTTTCTCAGTTGAAGATATTGATAATTACATCAATGGAGAACTTGACGGTGATGAGCTGAAAAGATTTGAAAATGAACTCTCATTAAACAGTTTGCTGCAGAAAGAGGTTGCTTTGCACAAAGAAATTGAAAGTGCACTGCTTGAACATGATGTAATAAGCCTGAGAGAAGATATTTCACGTATGATGGCTTCGGAAACATCATGGAATGTTACGGAAAAACAAATTGAAGCTTTTTTGTCAGATGAGCTTGCAGGAGATGAACTGGAATTCTTTCGTAATGAATTGAATGAAAACAGCGATTTAAAAGCTGAAGTGGCATTACGCAGAAGTGTAGATAAGGCTGTAGGTGAAAAAGATATCATAGCTCTTCGAAATGAATTACATAAAGTTCATAAGGATATTGATAATAAAGAAATTAAATCACTGATTCCTGATACCGGAGTCTCTTATGCCGGCTGGTGGCGTACCGGAGTGGCTGTTGCAATCATTCTTTTTGCTTTTGCAGGAATTTTCAGGAGTGAATTTGACAGCATAACAGGTAGTTATGAAAAACTTTACAGTTCTCCGGAATGGTCTCCTCAAAGATCTGTTGTTGCAGTAAATGATGTTTTGCAGCAGGCAAACGGTTTTTTTGTAACAGGTGAATATGAAAAGGCACTTGCTTTATATGATAATGCAATAAAGGAAAATGATGAAAAATTTGTTTTTCAGTTTTATAAAGCTGCCAGTTTGCAAAAACTTCAAAAGTATGAAGATGCGGTTTCAGAATATTCAAAGGTGATATTTCATGGTGATAATTTGTTTATTGAAGAAGCCGAATGGTACAAAGCATTATGCTACCTGAAGCTTGAGCAGAAAAATCATGCAAGGAATCAGCTTATGGCTGTGGTAAACAGAAAAGGTTTTTATTCGAACGATGCAAAAGCGATATTGAGAAAAACCAAATTCTCATTTTAAAAGTAAATTCGTTATACTTGATACACACACATTCTTAATTTTCGTTCTTTAAAATATTAAAACTGCCGGTTAATTTTGAAAGCGTTAATACTTGAAAAAACACATTTTGACAAAGGTAAATGCTTTCGTGATTAAATTGGAAATTACAATAAGTTCGTTAAGGAGAAATACACATTCTACATTCTTTTTCTGTTACGGGCCCTGTAAAATCTGATGTATTGATCGGTACCAATTGCGGCGAGAGCCATAATAAGCAATCCTATGAGGTAAAAGTCATAACTCATAAAAAGAGATGGCTCATTGCCAATACTGATGAAACCCAGCCAATAGTGTGGATGTGCCATACGCGGACCGGCTTTTTCAAGATATGTAAGTTTTGCCAGACGAAGAGCTTCACCGGTGGTCTTTCCTTTTTTGAGGTTTTTATAAAAGTAACTCATAATTTGTGTGCCGGCATTGTCTTCCACCTCCCACATTGTCATTACAATATTCGGGCAGCCGGCATATATAAAACCTCTTGCCAGACTCATAAGCCCTTCGCCTTTCTGTAACTTGCCAACTCCGGTATTACAGGCACTTAAAACTGTTAATCTGGCCTGTAGTTCCAAATTATAAATATCGGCTGTATTAAGCCACCCGTCGTTTTCCGGAATATTATCATGATTTTGGGAAAAAGCAAATCGTGAAAATGCAGGTAAAGAGTCATTTATGAATGCATGCATTGCAAGGTGCAGTATGTCATAATCTTTGCTGTGAATTCTGAAATTCTTCTCGGTTGCGTCTTCATTTTTGAAAAGCCTGGTTTTCATTTCTTTGGAAATAAGATCAACTTCTGTCTGTGTGCCCGGAAGGGGAGTAAGTACCAGTTTTTCATTATCCACTTTAATTGTATCAGCATAATATTTTGGAGCAAAAGCAAGCAGGCGGTTTTTTGAAGTCTTTCCTTTTTTTATCAATTTTGAATGCATACCGGCAGAAAATGAGTAGTTTACCGGGTTGCTTTTTACAAGATATGGAAGTGTGTTAAAAGCAATAACACCTGATGTATCAGGCATTTCCGTAAGCAATGCTTCAAAAGGAAGGTAATTTAGTTTACCATCGGGAATAATTGTTATTTTTTTGTTTTTAATATTAACAGCAAAAGGGTGTAAGAGCTTTTTATAAATATTGTATGAGTCGGTGCAAAATAATTTTGAGCTTTTGCTTCGTGTAAAAAGATATTCCGGATTTGCCATAAAATGAAAAACATTTTCCAGAGATTCAATAAATCCGGTATCAATGGGGATTTTTTCAAACAATGTTTTTTCATTTGATATTAAAAATGCATAAAGTTCCGGTATTGAGTCGTTTTCATTTAAAACATATTCCAGCATAACTTCATTGTTTTTTAAAGTTAGCCCTACTTCGGCAAGACCTGTTGTTGTTCCGGCATATTTTAATTCATAATAATCTTTATAATTATTTTCGAGAAATTTGTTTAGCTCATCTCTCTCTCTTTTCAACTGAAAAATTTTTGCTTCAATTTCTTTAATCTCCTGAATATCCGGAACTTCCTCATGATTGAGGTTGTGCAGTTTTTCACTGTATGTAGTAATGTTGTAATTTAAAATTCTCTCCAAATCAGTGATACTGTCAGGAATAAGACTGTTTTCCTTTGCAAACTGGTCTGAAACGTGGTCGAAAACCGAACTTGCTTTCATGCGCTCCGCATTTGTAAAAGCCAATTCGGCAACATCGTCATTTTTGTTTATTTCGTATGATTTATAGGCGGTCTGTACAATTTTACGGAAAGTTGCCTCTTCAAGTTCACTCAATTGAATTTTGTTTTCATCAGAGTATATTTCCTTTCTGACATGCTGAATAAGGTTTGAGGTTACTTCATAATAATCAAGTGCTTTTTGAATTGATTCAGATTTAAAAGGAGTGTCTGTTTCAGAGTTAATATCGAAAATTTCGGTGTAAGTGTCAGCAATTGTTTTCAGCAATTCCAGACTTTGTATAAAGGAGGAGGTATTATTTAAAAGATCTTTAATTTCTGAGGGATTGTCAAATTTAATTCCCAAGGCATGTAAGGCTTTTTTATAATTTTCAACTGCAACATTTAAATTGTTAATTTTTTGAGCCCTGAATAAATTTATATCTTTTGTTTCAACAGGCAGATTATTATGTAGATATCCTATTGTTTTATAATAAAAGGAAAGTGCTGTTCCGTCTTTAATTTTGCTGT
>CAZXTX010000001.1:23545-25518 GCA_964643695.1 uncultured Mariniphaga sp.
GCTTGTTCAGCTTTAAAGAAATAATTAAGAGATTTGTTAAAATCACCAATTTCTTTATATGTTATTCCTAAAGCATTTTGTATTAAACCATAATCATAGCTATTTTCTGAATACAGTTTTTGTCTTAATCTCGAAGAAACTAAAAATGAGTCAATAGCAGATTGAAAATTAGAGTTTCTGAAAAAGATGATTCCAGAATCATAAGTTTCCAAAGCTCTGATAGAATCTTTTATATCAATATTTTTACTTGCTGATAAATATAAAGTTGAAAGTTGCAGTATTAGTACGATAAATGTTGATTTTTTAATCATATTCATGATTTTATACAGGCTAAAATAATTTTTTTTCCTTTTTTTTCCAATAATGGGGTTACTTTTTATTGATTTAGGGAATATATATATAGAATGTGTGTTTTTCAAGTTTAACGAATTTACTTTTTTGAAATGAAAAAATCAATTAAAAACCCCGTATCTATTAGTTTTGAGAGTTTTGAAGCATTAACAGTTAGTGAAATGTTTAACGTTCGTGGCGGCAAAGAAACTGTTCGTCCAATAACTCGTGATAAAGATATTTTCGAAAAAGATCGCAGATAATCTCTTCTGCAATATATCTGTTTTTTTTGTTTTAAATTTATTACTGATTTTTATATCAGTGTGTTATAATTGTGCTCTTTTTCCAGTAAAAAGAGAGTATTCGGAAAAGGTACATTCCAGCGGACCGTTATAAAGAATTAATCTTTTATCCGGCTTTAACCCAACATTTTTAAGATATTCTTTTGAAGATGTAAAAATCCAGGCGATATTTCCTGCAAACTGATGCTTAAGTCTTTCACCTATTACAGAGTATATTTCAGCGGTATTTTTACCTGTCATCCGTTCTCCGTAGGGAGGGTTGATAATTATGGTTGCATTGTTGCTGTTTATTTTCAGGTTTTTAATATCGGTTGTTTGAAATTCGATTGAAGAAAAAACTCGTGCCCGTCTTGCATTGATTTGTGCAAGAACTATACTTTCCCTTGAAATATCAGAAGCATAAATTTGTTTACCAAATTCTTTTTCAACCCAGTTTGTTTTTATTTTTTCAAAAAACTGCGGATTGTACCCGGGCCAGTTTTCAAAAGCATATTCTTTTCTGAATCTTCCTGCCGGTAAGTTTTGTGCAATCATTGCAGCTTCAATGGGTAAAGTGCCCGAGCCGCACATCGGGTCAATAAAATCTGTATTGCCTTTCCAGTCCGTTAATAATATCATTCCTGCTGCCAGCACCTCATTCAGTGGAGCTTTGCCCTGCCCTGCACGGTAACCTCGTTTATGCAGTGATTCGCCCGAGCTGTCTAATGAAATTGAACAGCTGTTTCTGTTAATGTGAACATTAATAAAAATTTCAGGATTTTTAGTGTCAACATCCGGCCTGCTGCCTTTTTTTTCTCTGAAATGGTCAGCAATTGCATCTTTTAGTTTCAGTGAGGCAAACATGGAGTTACGAAAATCCTTTGAATTTGAAACGGTGCTGTTGATGGCAAAACTTTGATTTAATCTGAAATGTTTTAACCAGTTGATTCCTTTACATTTTAAATAAAACTGATCGATATCATTAAACTGGAAATATGCTATTTCTTTTAAAATGCGCAGGGCAGTTCTTAAAAAATAATTTGACTTGTAAATTAATTCCAGGTCTCCTTCATAAAAAACCGCCCGTCGTCCTTCTCTGATATTTTGTCCGCCTAAATCAGCTATTTCTTTAGAAAGAACCGTTTCCAGTCCTGCAAATGTTTTTGCCGTAAGTTTAAAATTTTCCAAAACGTAAAAGTATAATGTTTAAATACCCAGTCCGCCGGTAAAAGTGTGTTCTTTTGGGCGTGATTGTATTATTCTTGAATTTGGAGGTATATTCCGTGTTATCCATACATTTCCGCCAATAACAGAACCTTTCCCGATTGTTATACGTCCCAGAATTGTGGCTCCCGAATAAAT
>CAZXTX010000001.1:25618-30824 GCA_964643695.1 uncultured Mariniphaga sp.
AGCGGAACTTCCAGTTCCAAAAGTTTATTGGCCATACGGTAATTGGTAATTGCCCTGATTCCGGGATAACAGAAAATAACCTCTCCAATATTTCTGGCTGCGGGGTCATTCATGAAAGTTGCGTTAACATCCGAAACAAGTTTGCGTCTTATTTCAGGGAGATATTCTATAAAACTTAATGCCTTTTCTTTTGCCATTTCAGAATGAATCTTCACTTTGTCAGGGCTCCATTCCTGACATTCGAAGCACATTCCCGAAAGAATTTCATTGCTGAGCAATTCAAACAGTTCGTCAATATATACGCCCATATAATGACGTATTGTGTTGGGCCTAAGAGATGTGTTTCCAAAATATCCGGGAAAAATAATTTCCCTGACCATATCAATGATTTTTTGCAGTTTACTCATTGAGGGAAGCGGTTCGCCGAGCCGGTGCTCATAACATACCACATTATAAGTTTCCGGGGCACTCAAATCTTTTATTGTCTGTGTTAATCTGTTATCAAATTCGCGGGTAGCCATTTGTAAATTATTAAGGTTAAATGCAAAAATAAGCAATTCATTACAATTATCTATTTTGATTGTAAGCAGTCACTTTTCCAGTCAGTTTTTTGAGTTTAGCCAGTGCATTCTGAAAACGAGCTTCCTTTTCTCCACTTACTATTTCGTATTTAAAACCGTAGCCGGATATGATTTCAATGTATCTTTTCTGAAGATAATCTCTTCTTTCCCCGCCGTTTTCACGAACGGAATCAGGAATCCACGGAATATCGGTGTCGCAAACGAGAAAAAGATCAATTTCCGCTTTTCTGATTTCAGATTCAATCCAGGAAGGAACTTTTTCAAAAACTTCTTCAAACCATATTTTAGTAATTATCAGCCAGGTGTCTGAAAAAATCCAGGGCAGCTCAGAGTTTTTAAATTCATTGAGTTGCTGAATCTGTTTTTTTGCAATATACTCAACGTCATCATAGGTGTATTTTCGGTTCAGATTTTCAATATGGGTACGGGCAAATTCAGGTATGTACGGAACTCCAAAACGGGCAGCAAGCCATTTGGTTAATTCACTTTTTCCGGTAGATTCGGCACCGGTTATAATTATGGTTTTTGAATTTGTTTTCAATTTGCAAGTGTTAAATTTTTCTTCCATTCTTTGTAACCGATAACAGCCATTACGGTATAAACCACAAATAAAATGACGGTTGGCAAAAGGCCTTTGTAAATATAAAGACCTGCTGAAACAATATCAACAAAAACCCAGATTATCCAGTGTTCAATGTATTTTTTTGCCAGCATCCATGTTGCGGTAATGCTCAGGGCTGTTGTCAGCGAATCCATGAACGGTACTGTCGAGTCAGTAAAATAGAGCAGAATAAAAAGTATTACAGCATAAATAAGTAAAGTAACAATCAACAGATTGAGATATAGTTTTCGGGGAGTTTTTTGTACAGGAAGCTGCTTTTCATTGTCTGTCCTTTCTGCTGTACCCCCTTTAAGCCAGTAATACCATCCGTAAATACTTATTACTACATAGTATGCCTGAAGCCCCATATCTGCATAAAAACCGCTTTTAAAAAAAACGACAACATAAAACAGTGAAGTCAGCAGTCCGGTAGGCCAGGTTAAAATATGCTGCCTTATGGAAAAAAGAATGTATAAAACTCCCAGAACTGCACCGGCAATTTCAATTTTGTTTTCCCAGAATACTGCGTTAGTGATAAGTTCACCCATTGTTTATTCGGCTGATACAAGGAGATTTTTATAGCGTTCCCGGTTTTTAATCACTTCAAGTGCTTTAAGAATGGCTTCGTCATCCTTAAGGAATATTTTATAAAAATCGTTTTGTGAATATATATCCCGTGCAATGAGTGCCTTAATTTCCTTTTTGAAGTTTTTCAAAGTAAAACTGAGGCTTTCTTCATCTTTTTTAATTCCCGATTTCTCTCCTTCTTCAATAATTGAGTCAATCATATTTTCAGTGACTTCAAATTTCAGGTTGAACTCTTCGAACTGAGGATATTTCACTTTTATTTCATTTCTGTTGTTATCAACATAGTCGAGAACAAAATTGTAAACAATATTATTTCTTCTGAGCCTATTATAATACTGGTAATGAACAGAGGTATCCATCGGTATAAAAATGTCGGGCATAATTCCGCCCCCACCATATACATTCCGTCCGTTTATCAGGGTTTTAAATTTCAGGGAATCAACAAGATGAATGCTGTCGGCACTAAACAACTGTCCCGTACTCAGCCGGTCCAGGTAATCTCTTTTATAGTCGGCCACCCCGTTTTCATAAGGTTTCTGAATGTTTCTGCCGCTGGGCGTGTAGTAGTGGGCTGTTGTAAGTCTTACCATTGAACCGTCAGTAAGGTAAAAAGGTTTTTGTACAAGTCCTTTACCGAATGAACGCCTTCCAATAATTAACCCTCTGTCCCAGTCCTGAACTGCACCCGAAACAATTTCACTTGCAGATGCCGAAGCTTCATCAACCAGTACCACAAGGCTTCCGTCCTTAAACAAACCTCCTGAAGTTGCTTTGTAGTCTCTTTTAGGTTCATTCTGACCATCAGTAAAAACTATCAGCTTTCCGTTTTCGAGAAACTGATTTGAAATTTCAATTGCCGATTTAAGATATCCGCCACCGTTTCCGCGCAGATCAAGAATCATATTCTTAATATTTTGTTCTTTCAGTTCTTTGAAAGCCTCTGAAAATTCCTCATTTGTGGTTGCCGAAAATTTATTCAGTTTGATATAACCTGTATTTTCATCAAGCATATATGATGCATCAAGGCTGTATATTGGTATTTTATCGCGGATTATGGTGAAATCAAGCAGTTCCGGAACATTTTTTCTTAATATTTTAATCTCAACTCTGGTGCCTTTAACACCTCTGAGCATACTCATCACATCACTGTTTTTAATTCCTGTGCCGGCAATATTTTTTCCGTCAACTTCAACAATTCTGTCACCCGAACGTAATCCCACCTTTTCTGAAGGGCCGCCGGTTATTATGGAAGTAACCAAAAGTGTATCCTTGAATATATTGAAAGAGATTCCGATACCTTCAAAATTCCCCTGCAGGGGTTCATTCATTTTATCAACTTCTTCCTTTGAAATGTAAACCGAATGGGGGTCCAGTTCACTTAAAAGATGGATAATTGCTTTTTCTGTCAGTTTATCAATATTGGCAGTGTCAACGTAGTATCCGTCAACCAATCTCAGTAGCCTGCCAAATTTCATCTGGTTTTTTTGAACTGCTTCCTGAGCAAAAGTTTTTGAGGCCGGCTGTAAAACCAAAACAGTCAGCAGAATGATAAAAATTGAGAATACCAGATTATATTTTGATTTATTTGAAAAAATAGTCTTCATAGAGCGTTCTTTAAAGAGAAACATTTATTCCCATTCAATTGTTGCGGGAGGTTTTGAACTGATATCAAACACTACGCGGTTAATGCCTTTTACATTATTTATTATTTCATTTGATACCTGAGCCAAAAAATCGTAAGGCAGATGTACCCAGTCAGCAGTCATACCGTCAACTGATGAAACGGCACGTAATGCAACTGTGTTTTCGTAGGTACGTTTGTTGTCTGTTGTACCTACTGTCTGAATCGGCAGTAAAATTACGCCGGCCTGCCATACTTTGTCGTACAAATCATGTTCTTTCAGGCCGTTAATAAAAATAGCGTCAGCTTCCTGCAGGATATGCACTTTTTCTGGTGTTATCTCGCCAATAATTCTGACTCCCAGTCCGGGCCCCGGAAACGGATGACGCATCAGCAATTCATTCTTAATATTCAGCTCCTTACCGATACGGCGTACTTCATCCTTAAATAAAAGGCGTAGCGGCTCAACAATTTTCAGACTCATTTTTTCGGGGAGTCCGCCAACATTATGATGTGATTTAACTGCAACCGTTTTATCTTTTGTTGCAACCGATTCAATTACATCAGGATAAATAGTTCCCTGCGCCAGCCATTTTACATCTTTAATTTTGTGTGCTTCAGCATCAAAAACTTCAATAAAATTATGGCCGATTATTTTGCGTTTTTGTTCGGGAGCGGTAACTCCTTTTAGTGAATCCCAGAATTTTTTTCGGGTGTCAACTCCAATTACATTCAGCCCCATATCAAGGTATGAATGCAAAACAGTTTCAAATTCATTTTTACGAAGCAGGCCGTTATCCACAAAAATACAGGTTAAATTTTTGCCAATTGCCTTGTTCAGCAAAACTCCCGTAACCGTTGAATCAACGCCCCCGGATAACCCGAGAACAACTTTATCATCCTTCAGTTGCTGTTTTAACCGGTTAACAGTTGTTTCAGCAAACGATGCCGGTGTCCAGGTTTGTTTGCAGTTGCAAATATCCAAAAGAAAATGTTTTAGTGCCTGAAACAGGTTGTTTGGAAGGCTGTTGTCAGCTTGCAGCAAAACTTCATACGAGTTTTTAGCAGTTTTTTTAAATGTATCCTGAATTATATTCTGTGCCGTATAATTAATTTTCAGAACCGGTATCCGGCCTTCAGAAATTAAGTTCTGAAATAGTTTTGTTTCATTATTGTCTGAAGAATCGGGGTTGCATGAAATTATTATTCCTTTTACGGTTTTATCAATTTCAGGAAGTTTGGTATATGGATGAATTTCACAGTAAATATTTAATTCACGTATTTTGCGGCCGGCAAGCCTGGTATATTGGGAACCGAAATCAATAATCAAAATTTTTTCATGCATAATGTGATTTTTTAATGAAATATATCTCTATTTTATTTACAAAATTAAGAATTTGATGTTAACGAGAGGTGTTTTGTTTTTGAATGAGTTTAAAATTAATGAGAAATTATTTCGTTTAAAACATGTGTTGTTCAATATTTGTTATTTTTGAACCGTTTTTTTAACTGAATTCAGATGAAAATTGCATATTATTTTCTTGTGATTCTGCTAATTATTGCATTTTATCAGCAAAGTCCGGCTCAAAATCTAAAAGAAAATGAAATAATTGTTCTTCAGGGTGAAAAGTTTGTGCTTCATCAGGTACGAACCGGAGAAACTGTTTATTCTTTATGTAAACATTATGAAATTGATAATGAAACGCTTCTTAAGTATAATCCTCAGATTTCCGATGGATTTCAAATAGGCGATATTTTAAAAATTCCATATAACGACGGAGTTGGCTTTCAAAATATACCGGTCAGCAGCAAGGG
>CAZXTX010000002.1:0-6224 GCA_964643695.1 uncultured Mariniphaga sp.
TATTCTGAAAAACAAAGAGCCGATTTAGAGCAAATCTATGACAACACTCTGAACACCGTTTCTGAAAAAGAAGTGCTTGAAGGTAAAGTTATATCAATGAACAAGCGCGAGGTGGTTGTTGATATAGGATATAAATCGGACGGTATTGTAAACCTCAACGAATTCCGCTACAACCCCAACCTGAAAGTTGGCGATAAAGTTGACGTTTATATTGAAAGTCTTGAAGACAAAAAAGGCCAGATGATTCTGTCACATAAAAAGGCACGGGCAACCCGTTCGTGGGACAGAGTTAATGAGGCTCTTGAAAATGATGAAGTTATTAATGGTTACATCAAGTGCCGTACAAAAGGCGGTATGATTGTGGATGTTTTTGGAATTGAGGCATTCCTTCCGGGTTCACAAATTGATGTTAAACCAATACGCGACTACGATATTTATGTAGGAAAAACCATGGAATTTAAGGTTGTTAAAATAAATCATGAATACCGTAATGTTGTTGTATCTCATAAAGCACTTATTGAAGCTGAACTTGAACAGCAAAAAATTGAAATTATTTCCAAATTGGAAAAAGGCCAGGTTTTAGAAGGCACTGTTAAAAATATTACTTCTTACGGAGTTTTCATGGACCTTGGAGGTGTTGACGGACTTATCCACATCACCGACCTTTCATGGGGAAGAATCAATCATCCTACAGAGATAGTTGAACTCGACCAAAAACTGAATGTTGTAATTCTGGACTTTGACGATGACAAAAAACGTATTGCACTTGGCCTGAAACAACTTACAGCCCATCCGTGGGATAATCTTGATGAAAGTCTTGCTGTTGGCGATACCGTTAAAGGTAAAGTTGTTGTACTTGCCGATTATGGTGCTTTTGTTGAGATTGCACCGGGTGTTGAAGGACTCATTCACGTTTCTGAAATGTCGTGGAGCCAGCACCTCAGAAGTGCTCAGGATTTCCTTAAAGTGGGAAATGAAGTTGAAGCACAAATTCTTACACTTGACCGCGAAGAAAGAAAAATGTCGCTTGGTATTAAGCAACTGAAACAGGATCCGTGGGAAAAAATTGAAGAAAATTACGGAGTTGGTACAAAACATAAAGCAATCGTCCGGAATTTTACAAACTTTGGTGTATTTGTTGAAATTACCGAAGGTGTTGACGGACTGATTCACATATCCGATTTAAGCTGGACCAAAAAAATTAAACATCCGGCTGAATTTACTTCAATTGGTGAAGAAATCGAAGTTACGGTTCTTGACATTGACACTGAAAACCGCAGATTAAGTTTAGGACACAAACAATTGGAAGAAAATCCGTGGGATGTGTTCGAAACTATATTCACTACCGATTCAATTCACGAAGGAACAGTAATTGACCTCATGGACAAGGGAGCTGTAATTGCCCTGCCATACGGAGTTGAAGGTTTTGCAACTCCCCGTCATTTAGCTAAAGAAGACGGAACGCAGGCCAAGCAGGATGAAAAGCTTGAATTTAAAATAATTGAATTTAATAAATCTGCAAAACGGATAATTGTTTCACATTCCAGAGTTTTTGAAGATGAAAAACGGGCAGAAACCGCAACAAAACGCAAAGCACAAAGCAGATCAACAAAAAGTGCAATAAAAACGGTTACCGATAACATTGAAAAAACCACTCTGGGTGATATTTCTGATTTGGCTGCTCTGAAAACCGAGCTTGAAAAACAAGAAAAAAAGGAGAAAAAATAGGAAAGTAAAAAAATAAACAGTATTCAATTATTGTTTATTGACTGAATTTCGTAAATTGTAGTATGCCAACAGAAATTATTAATACAGAAGATTATTCTATTGTCAGGGTAAACACCGAAAGGCTTGACACAAATACAGCACCGGGACTAAAATCCGAATTGGTTGTTTTAAACAGTAACGGAGTTAAAAACATCATTTTAGATTTGAGCAAATGCAAATACTGCGATTCCTCAGGACTGCGTTCTGTACTTGTGGGAAACAGGCTGTGCGAAGATTCGATAGGCACTTTTATTTTATGCGGTTTGCACCCCGATGTTGAGCATCTGATTAAAATTTCTATGCTGCATACTGTTCTTCTTATTACCAAAACAACAGAAGAAGCTGAAAAACTGCTTATAAAGAAGAAGGAACTCTGAGCAGAATGGCTTTCGAATTAACCATACTTGGAAGCAGTTCTGCCACTCCAACTTCAAAAAGATACCCTACCGCCCAGGTGCTTAATGCATCGGGGCGGTTTTTTTTAATCGATTGCGGTGAAGGAACACAAATTCAAATCAGAAAACAAAAAATAGGCTTTTCCAAAATAAGGCATATTTTTATTTCACATCTGCACGGAGATCACTATTACGGGCTGATCGGCCTTATTTCTACCCTGAACCTGCTTGGTTTAAAAAATGATTTGCATATTTATTCACCATCGCAACTAAAAGATATTATTCAGCCACAACTTGATTTTATAAAAGGCAAACTGCAATTCAATATTATTTTTCACCCTCTGAATTTTAAAAGGGCACAATTAATTTTTGAAGACAATAAAATAGAAATTACCTCCTTCCCCCTGAAACACAGTATTAACTGCTGTGGCTTTTTATTCAGGGAAAAGCCCGCAGAAGCAAATATCAAAAA
Organism: uncultured Mariniphaga sp.; assembly: GCA_964643695.1. Taxonomy (GTDB): domain Bacteria; phylum Bacteroidota; class Bacteroidia; order Bacteroidales; family Prolixibacteraceae; genus Mariniphaga. The sequence continues at coordinate 2,635 of CAZXTX010000002.1, forward strand.
AGATTATATTCAGCAATACAATATTCCTGTAAGTCAGATAAAACTTATAAAACAAGGTGCTGATTTAATAACCCCGGAAGGAGAAATAATCCCCAACAAACAATTGACCATTCCGCCACCTGAACCCGATTCGTACGCATATTGTTCTGATACTGCTTTTTATCCGCAGGTTGTTGAAACAATTAAAGGAGTAAGGTTATTGTATCATGAAGCAACATTTACTGAAGAGTTACGTGATTTTGCACACAAAACCCATCATTCAACAGCTATTGATGCTGCAAAAATTGCGGTAATGGCACAGGCAAAAAAGTTAATTTTAGGTCATTTTTCATCACGTTACAAAAGCGCCAGACCGTTTATTGAAGAGGCAGTCACAGTTTTTAAAAACAGTGTGGAGGCAATTGACGGCCACACCTATACTGCTGATTAATTCAACACGAAGGTTACTGCTCTTCAAAAAAATTTTTATGAAAATTTACAAGAAATAGTTTTTCAACCGGCCTTGTAAATGCAGTATAAAGCCAGCGGTAATATTCCTTATTCAGCATATCTTCAGCAAGATAACCATGATCGACAAAAACTGCTTTCCACTGCCCTCCCTGTGCTTTATGACATGTTACAGCATAAGAATATTTTACCTGAAGAGCATTAAAAAACGGATTTTCCCTGATTTTTTTCCAGCGTTCACGTTTATTTCTGATACCTGCATAATCTTCTGATACCGCATCGAAAAGTTTTCTGTTTTGCTCATAGGAAAATGCGGCAGAATCAATATTAAGCGTATCTAAAAAAATTTTGCAGTCAAGCTCGGTATCCTCATAATCGACAAAACGCAGACAAACATCGGCAAACCTGTAACCATAAAGTTCTTCATAACCATAAATCTGTATAATCTCTCCTATATCACCGTTTGCAATAAATTCGAGCGGAGATTCCTTTTCTGCCCAGAAATAATTGTTTTTAACAACCATAAGAAAATCACCGCGTTCAATTTCATTTTCACGATATAAAATAGAACCCCGTATCCCCTTATTATATAAATTTGCCTGCTTGTTGGACCGTGTTATAATTGCGGTTTCGCTCATTCCGAATTCATCGTAACATGAAGATATTTGCTCAACAAGCTCTCCTCCCGAAATTCTGACAACATCATTATACTTATTCAAATCAAAACTGATGAAGCCTTTTACATCCATATTTTCAATAAAATTCCTGATTTGAGTGGCACATGATAAAATTCCTGAATCAGCAGCTTGTCTGACAACTTCCGTAAGCAAATACTCTTCAACCTCAAACCCTTCCTTTTTCAGACTGCCTTCATCAAGTGCAGGGCTCACATCCAGTCCCACGGGAGGCAGCTGAGCCGTATCCCCGACAAGAACCAGGCGGCAATTAATTCCGGAATAGACAAACTCAAGAAGATCGTTAAGCAAAAAGCCACTTCCAAAAACAGAATTTTCCCCGCTTTCATTAGAAATCATTGAAGCCTCATCAACCACAAACCATGTATTTCTGTGAAAATTTTTATCCAGTACAAAATGGCCTGATCCGTCAGCTGAAGATTTTTGCCTGTAAATTTTCTTATGAACAGTATATGCCGGCATAGAGGTGTATCCGGCAAGCACCTTAGCAGCCCTGCCTGTTGGTGCCATTAAAACAACCTGAATTTTTAACAACTTCAAAGTTTGTGTCAGTGCATTTATTACCGTTGTTTTTCCGGTTCCGGCAAATCCCTTTATCAGCAATATTTTATCCTGAATTTCAGATACTGCAAAAGAAGATAAACCGGAAATTAATTTAGCCTGACAAGTAGTTGGAGTAAATTGAAAATTTTGCTCCAAAAGACTTTTTATATGATTTTTCAACATACTTGCAAAAATAACAAAGTTCAAAGGAAGGTAATTTGTTTTTTTTCTTAATTTTGCATGCAAACGATAATAATATTTTATAAAATTATAGAAATGAGAACCATTATTCAGATTTTACTTGGAATTGTAGCTTTAGCTTTGGCTTTTTTCATCTACAAGGGTATTCAAAATCCGATTGAATTTGAAAAATCAAAAAACGAAAGGTATGACGCAACCATTGAGCGACTAAAAGACATTCGTAAGGCTCAGTTAGCCTACAGAGAAGTTTATGGCCGCTTTACCGGAAGCTGGGATACTTTGATTCACTTCGTAAAGTATGATTCATTAAGAAATGTAAGAAAAATCGGTGAACTTACTGACAGTATGATTGATGCCGGATTGACTGAAAGGAGAGCTTTACGCGAGGGACTTATTATCAGGGACACAATAAGGGAAAGTGTACTTGAAACAGTTTTCAGCAAGCATTTCAATGCTGACAACTTGAAAATTATCCCTGTGCCGGACACTGTTGCCGAGTTTATATTAGGATCAAATGTTCTTGTTACAGGTTCAGGTATCAAAGTGCCCGTTTTTGAAGCAAAAGCACATAACAACATTGTTTTAAGAGGCCTCGACAAACAGTCAGTAGTTAATATGAACGAACAGCGAAGGTTAAATGATAAATATCCGGGGCTGAAAGTTGGTTCATTAACCGAAATGGTTAACAATGCGGGTAACTGGGAGTAAACCAAATGAATGCTGTCGTTACTGATTCAGTTTTTGATTTAAACCAGACTGAAAATTATAAATTATCCATCCAGGTAAGCCTGGATGGATTTTCATTTTCAATAATCAACCCCCGGGAAAACCGGTTAATGGCAACCGGAAACAGTAATCTTACTTTTAGCAATGAGAATTTTATAGGACAAAGATTTGACAACTGGTATAATAAGCAGGAGTTGTTAAAACACAGATACTCTGAAACAAATGTTTATTATTATTCAGAAAACTTTTCAATAATACCGGGAGAATTTTATGATTTTCAAAGACAGTCTTCTCTAATTGAAAATGTATTTGGAAAAACAGAGAACAGTGCTGTTCGTGATATTTTTCTCCCTGAAGAAGAAGCAAATCTGGTTTTCTCAATTCCCGACAGCCTGATTGAGATTCTCGAAAAACATTTTCCGGGAAAAAAAATTTTACATCCGGTAAGTGAATTTATAAAAAAACTGAACCTCAATTATACTGAACAAATAAACAATTCACTGACAGCACTCTTATTATTAAAAAACTCTTTTTTTCTGTTAATCTTTAAAAAAGGAAAATTACAAACAACAAACAATTTTAGCTTTAAACACCCAAATGATATTTTATATTATACAGCTTCAGTTTTAAAAAGTTTGAACATAAACTATTCTGAAACTGTAGTTTTGCTTTCAGGTGATATTTCTGAAACTGATGATATTTTCAATCCGCTTTCCCGGGTTTTTACCCAAACAGAGTTTTTTGAATTTTCTGCCAAATACAATGCTGACATATTTAATCGGGCTGAATTGTACAAATTTGCCACTCTAATTTAACAATGCGTATTATTGCCGGTAAATATAAAGGACGAATATTCAGTCCCGGAAAAAAGTTTGCTTCAAGGCCTACAACAGACAGAGCCAAAGAAGCTTTATTCAATATACTTGAAAACAGATATGATTTTTCCGGAATGAAAATACTGGATCTGTTTTCCGGAAC
>CAZXTX010000002.1:6324-20608 GCA_964643695.1 uncultured Mariniphaga sp.
CAGCAGTTTTTAATGCCGGCATTTTAAATGATGAAGGAATACTGATTCTGGAGCATCCAAAAAGTTTTGATTTTTCTAAAGCATCAAACTTTAGTGAAAACAGAAAATATGGTAAAGTAAATTTCAGTTTCTTCAAAGCATAAAAAAACCTGCCGGCAAGCAGGTTCAATTTCTTTTCCAAATAATTCAATCCAATTTTCTTTTAATACCGCAACCCAAAGGTTTAGTCTGGGGTACTTCAATTTTTGCGGCATTTGACAAACTTGCAACAGCAACTTTTGCATAGGCGTGTTTAACTTCGGATGCACTTTTATAGTTATCATCAATAACACCTTTGTAAACAAGATCCATCTCCTTGTTAAAAATGAAAACATGAGGTGTTGTCTGGCCTCCGAAAGCATTGGCCATACGGCTGTCTTCATCAATTACATAAGGGAAATTGTAATTTTTTTCTGCCGAACGCTTTTTCATGTCTTCAAAGGAATCACCACTATCGCGGCTTCCGTAATTTGAATTAATAACAATCATTCCTACTTTATGACTGTCTGCCCACGTTTTCAACTCAACATATCTGCTTTCCCAGGCCTGAACAAACGGACAAATATTGCTTGAAAAAATTACCACCACCCCGTTTTCCTTTTTAACATCATCAATTGAAATCTTTTGACCTGATACACAGTCCATTTTATAATCAGCAAGAAGAATCTTATCGCCTATATTAAGAGTTCCCGCAAAAACAAAGGGAGCAATCAACAAAAAAACTAAAAATGAAACTACAATTCTTTTCATGTTTTTACTTTTAAAATTTCAGATAACACAATTTAGAATAAAGAATAATTTTTCGTTCTTTTTAAAAGGCTGTATAAACTATCTGTATTCACATTTGAAACAATTCCTTAAATAGAATGTTCATTAGTTGCATAATCGACTTTTTTGATTTACAACGGTTTATTATGAAAATTAAGGATATAAGAAATGAATATGATTTCCCGGAATTTAACAAATCTGATGCTGATAAAAATCCGTTTGTGCAATTCCGAAAATGGCTGCAGGAAGCAATAGATTCCGAGGAAAAAGAACCTACGGCCATGTCGCTTTCAACAATCGGTACCGATGGATTTCCGCAATCAAGAATAGTATTACTAAAACATTTTGATGAAAACGGTTTTGTCTTTTTTTCAAACTATTCATCCGAAAAAGGTAAATCACTGGAAGCAAATCCGGTTGCCGGATTAAATTTTTTCTGGGCAACCTATGAACGTCAGGTGCGCATTTCGGGAATTGCAAAAAAAACCAGTATGAAAGTATCGGAAGATTATTTTAAGTCAAGACCTGAAAACAGCAGGATTGCAGCCTGGATTTCAGAACAAAGTAAAGAGATTCCCTCAAGAAAATATATTGAAAATCTTTATAAAGATTTTCAAAAAAAATCATCATATAAATCTGAAACTCTTCCGCCTTTTTGGGGAGGATACATTGTTGTACCTCAAAAAATAGAATTCTGGCAGGGACGTACCGGCAGGCTGCATGACCGCATCCTATATGTAAAGGAAAATGAAAACTGGGTAAAAAAGCGGCTGGCCCCCTAAAAAAGCAAACTATTCAAAATCAAGATTAAACTTCTGTTTAAGCAAATCCAATTCGGGATTTTTCTTAATCATTTCGGCATATTTTTCAGAATCCGAATAAATTAGTTTTTCTTTTGAAGTTTCCGAAATCCGGGTAACCAGCTGAATTTTTGAATTTTTCAACTCTCTTCTTAAAAATGAAACCAGCTCAGGTTTTATCTGATCAATTAAATTGTCCTGTACCGAATTGGCTATTTTGAGCACAAGCCGGAAATCTTGCTCAATCTCCGGCACATCTGACAATGTTGACTGAAGATTCGGCCTATCAGACAACCTGTTAACATATTCATCCCATTTAACCTGCAAATCTTCTGAAGTAAAATCCTCTTCTTCATCAGCCTTTGTATAAATTTCATGCTGTTCTTTTGCCGTTATTTTTTCATCATCAAATTTGCCGGCTATGGCCTCTTTAATTGAAGGCCCCTTCACCTGACGAGTTAGTTTTTTGATTGTTTTTTTAACTTCAGGCTCATTTACCTGACTGACTTTTGGAGCAGCTTTTTTTGTTTCACCGGAAGAGTGACGAGGTTCGGAAAAAACCGGTTTTAAAATATCATCAGGTTCAGATTCGTCAGCTATTTTTTTTTTAAGGTTAGCTGTGCTATCCGTATAAGTGCAAGTTCAACAAGAAGCCGTTTATTCTGGCTCGCTTTGTACTTTAATTCACATTCATTACCGATTTCAAGAGCTTTAATCAAAAAATCATTTTCACTGATAAAAGCCTGTGACTTGTACCGCTCCCTGATTTCCGCGCCTGCATCAAGCAGTTGTATTGTAACTGTATCTTTACTAATTAAAAGATTACGGAAATGACTGCTCAGCCCGATAATAAAATAATGTCCGTCAAAGCCTTTATTAAGAATTTCGTCAAAAATCATTAAAATATCAGACACCTCATTTTTAATAAAATGATCGGTAAGCCTGAAATAATAATCATAATCAAGAACATTAAGATTTGAAATAACATTCTGATACGTAATGTTTTTCCCGGAAAAACTTACAACCTGATCAAATATCGACAATGCATCACGCATTGCACCGTCAGCTTTTTGTGCAATTATATTCAAGGCCTCCTTTTCGGCAGTAACACCCTCTTTTTCAGAAATAGACTCCAAATAACCGGCAATATCCGAAACTCCGATTCTGTTAAAATCAAAAATCTGGCATCGTGATAAAATAGTAGGGATAATTTTATTCTTTTCAGTGGTTGCAAGAATAAAAATCACATGCTTGGGCGGCTCTTCCAGTGTTTTTAAAAATGCATTAAATGCACTGGGTGAAAGCATGTGAACCTCGTCAATTATATAAACACTGTACTTTCCCACCTGAGGCGGAATACGAACCTTGTCAATTAACAGCCTGATGTCATCAACCGAATTATTTGATGCGGCATCAAGCTCATGTATATTGAATGAACGGTTAGTATTAAAGGCAGTACATGATTCACATTCATTACAGGCCTCAATATTTTCAGAAATATTGGAGCAGTTTATTGTTTTGGCAAAAATTCGCGCACATGTTGTTTTGCCCACACCTCTCGGGCCACAAAACAAATATGCATGGGCAAGCTGATTGTTCTTTATGGCGTTTTTAAGTGTTGTGGTAATTGAAGATTGTGCCACTACCGAATCGAATGTATCCGGCCTGTACTTTCTTGCTGAAACAATATAATTTTCCATTTAAACCAATTCTTTTCAAAATAAATCAAATATAGACATTTCTGTTTTTTTATTCCCAAAAACTTATCAACAAAGGTTTTTACAATACAATTTTTATAAACGTATGAATTTGTTTTTCTTTACAGTGTATGAAAAATTAACTGATAAAAAATCATGAAAAAAGGATTTGCAAGTGATAATAATTCAGGAATCCATCCTCTAATTTTAAATGCTGTTAAAGAAGCAAACAAAGGCCATGTAACCGGTTACGGAGAAGATTCCTTTACCCGTCGTGCCATTGAAATTTTCAGGGAAAAGTTTGGACAGGAAACCAAAGTCTTTTTTGTTTTTAACGGAACCGGAGCCAATGTAGTCGGACTATCATCGGTAACAAACAGCTATAACTCGATAATTTGCGCAGAAACCTCACACATTGAGGAAGATGAATGCGGTGCGCCGGAAAAATTTACCGGGTGCAAATTACTTACTGCCGAAACCGTAAACGGCAAACTCTCACCTGAAACAGTAATCAGGCACATCAGAGGATTTGATTTTGAACACCACTCACAGCCACGGGTTATTTCAATTTCGCAGGCAACAGAAATGGGAACAGTTTACAAACCCGCTGAAATAAAAGAACTTGCAGATTTGGCACACAAAAACAATATGCTGCTTCACATGGACGGTGCACGGATTGCAAATGCTGCAGTTTCACTTAACACGGACTTTGCTAAATTCACCAAAGACTGTGGTGTTGATGTGGTTTCATTCGGTGGCACAAAAAACGGCATGATGCTGGGCGAGGCAGTACTGATTTTTAATCCTGAACTGGCTGCTTACACAAAATATATACGCAAGCAAAGCATGCAGCTATTTTCTAAAATGAGATTTATGGCAGCCCAGTTTATTGCATATTTTGAAAATGACCTGTGGAAGGAAATGGCTTCACACTCAAACAGAATGGCAAAACTGCTTGAAACCGAAATTTTAAAAATACCTGAAATAAAAGTTACGCAACCGGTTGAAGCAAACGGCGTTTTTGCAATAATGCCCAGAAAATTGATAAAACCACTGCAAAATGAATTTTTCTTTTATAAATGGAATGAGAAAAATTGTGAAGTAAGATGGATGACATCATTTGACACTACTGAAACTGAGATTTTTGAATTTACAGCATTAATTAAAAAACTAATTTCAAAAAACAAAGTTTAATAATAAGCAGCTTAATACAAATCAAAATCTTTTTGACAATGATGATTATTATATAAACGAAACAAGCATAAAAACTCTTTTACATGGGAGCCATTTGTAAAACCACACGAGGTTTTATTACATCCCTTAGAAAACAGAAAAATTAAAAAGTATGAAATTTTTCACCTATTATCCAAATAACAATAAAAAGCTGGACACTGAAATGGAAAAACGGATTTTTCTCCACAGTCTGGTTTTTCCTGCAGCTTTTGTTATTGCTTTCTGGATGGTGGAATTAATTAAGGTAACCACAAAAATCAGTTTTGTAAAATTGGGAGTTTATCCGCTGCACCTGAAAGGATTGCCGGGAATAATCTTCTCCCCTTTTATTCATTCAGGATTCAATCATCTGATGTCCAACTCTATACCTTTTTTCATACTGATGTTCATGCTAATCTATTATTACAGGCAAGTTTCATATCAGATATTCATTTTACTCTATTTTTTATCCGGAATAACCGTATGGTTTGCAGGTCGTGAAGCATGGCATATTGGTGCAAGCGGTGTTGTGTATGCAATGGCTGCTTTCCATTTTGTGAGTGGTATTATCCGAAATGATGTCCGGCTGCTGACATTCTCAATAATTGTAGTTTTTTTATATGGCAGCTTAATTTGGGGAATATTTCCCATTGATCCTAAAATATCGTGGGAAGGCCATTTATGGGGTGCAATTTCGGGGGTTGTAGTGGCTTTTTATTATCGAAAATATACAATCCGCAGAGAAAAATTTGACTGGGAGATGGAAATTGAGGAGGAAATTGAACATGAAACAAAAGCTGAGGAAAACAGTATTTCATTTAAAAACCAGAATGAAAATAATATTACCCACACCGGTGAATTTTAAATAACTGTAACAGTTCGTTTAAAAATAGGATTAACAAATTTTCTCATTTTACCTAAAAACACATCATACCCCTAAAATTTGTCAAAAAGTGCTATTTTTGCATCCAAATTTATGAAGTTCATTAAAAAATGATTAGCAGAAGGATTATCCGCACAAAAGTATTGCAGATACTTTACGCTTACTATACCGCCGAGGATCAACCACTTAGCAAAACTGAAAAAGAGCTTTTTTTTGGAATTAAAAAAACTTACGATTTATACCATTTTCTTCTTTCTCTGGTTATAGAAATTGCCGATTACGCAGAGCAGCGTATTGAAATAAGAAAAAACAAACACCGCCCTACTCAGGATGATCTTAATCCCAACACAAAATTCATTGATAACAAGGTAATTCATCAGCTTCGTGAAAACAAAGACCTGAATGCATATTTCAACAGAATAAAATTGAGCTGGGTAAATTATCCTGAACTGATAAAGGAGTTGTACGACTATCTTACAGAATCCGATTTTTATATTGAATATATGAATAGCAGCTCAGCAACATTTGCTGATGACCGCAAATTAGTTGACAGAATTTTCAACAATATAATTCTTGTTTCTGAAGAAGTGCATAACGCCCTTGAGGAGATGAGTATTTACTGGAATGATGATATCGAATTTGTGGTATCCATGATTTCAAAAACACTTAAAAAATTCACAGCAGATTCGGGGCATGAACAAGAACTCTTTCCAATGTTTAAGGATGAGGAAGATCATGAATTTGCAAAAAATTTACTGCGTAAATCAATATTAAACCATGAAGAATTGCGTGAAATGATTAAAAGTCATTCGCAAAACTGGGATTTGGACAGAATCGCTTTCATGGATATATTAATAATGCAGCTGGCTGTTACCGAATTTATCTATTTTCCGTCAATTCCTACCAAAGTCTCTTTAAATGAATACATTGAGCTTTCAAAATTTTACAGTACCGATAAAAGCAGAAATTTCATTAACGGAATTTTGGATAAAGTTTTAAAGGATTTAAAAAATACGGGACAGATTAATAAAGTCGGCCGGGGCCTTATTGGTGAATAACAGTAAAAAACTGACCGTAAAAAATAAAAAAGTAAAACAATTGCTTACTTTTGCAAAGTTTTAATAAATATCTGAATTTTAACATTTAAAAATTAAATATGATGACTGGTTATTTACTCATGATGCAACCTGAAGGAGGAGAGGTTAATCCTCTTATGAGTTTTCTTCCTTTACTTTTGATAGTTGCTGTTTTCTACCTCTTTATGATACGTCCGCAAATGAAACGGCAAAAAGAAATTAGAAAATTTCGCGAAAGCCTTGCCAAAGGTGACAAAGTGGTTACAACCGGCGGAATTTACGGTAAAATTGTTGAAGTAAAAGAAACTGCCATTATTCTTGAAGTTGCAAAAGATGTACATATAAAAGTGGACAAAAACGGTGTAATCAAAGATATGAGCGATGCTCCGCAGCAGCGATAACTGTTTTGCCGGGAAAAGACTAAAGAGGCTGATAATTTAAAATTGTCAGTCTTTTTTGTTAAACATTAAACCTGAAATGCATAATATCTCCGTCCTGAACAACATAATCTTTTCCTTCAACTGAAATTTTACCGGCTTCACGGCAGGCATGCTCAGACCTGAGATTGATATAATCGTCATATTTTATAACTTCCGCCCTTATAAAACCTCTTTCAAAATCAGTATGAATAATTCCTGCTGCACCCTGTGCTCTGGTTCCGGTTTTAAATGTCCATGCCCTCGTTTCATCAGGGCCGACAGTGAAAAATGTTTGCAAATTTAACAGGCTGTATGCTGAATGAATAAGTTTATTAACACCCGGTTCATCCAAACCAAGCTCTTCCAGAAACAATTGCTTTTCATCATAATCTTCAAGTTCGGCAATATCTGCTTCGGTAGCAGCAGCAATAATCAGCAACTCGGATTTTTCTCCCTCAACAGCTTTTTTTACCGCATCAACATGTTTGTTGCCGGTTTTAGCTGATGCCTCATCAACATTACAAACATACATTACCGGTTTGTTGGTAAGTAAAAAAAACTCCTTAACAAGTTTAGTCTCTTCATCACTCAAAAGAAGCGAACGTGCCGGTTTTCCCTGTTCAAGAATTTTTTTATACTGAAGGGCCAGTTCATACATTTTTTTCAATTTAGGGTCATTACCGTGCCTGGCCTGTTTTTCAAGCTTTTCGATACGGTTTTCAATGGTCTCCAAATCCTTAAGTTGTAATTCTGTATCAATTATTTCCTTATCCCTTACCGGATCAACCGAACCGTCAACATGGGTTATGTTATGATTGTCGAAACAGCGCAAAACATGAATTATTGCATCTGTTTCCCTGATGCTGCCCAAAAATTTATTTCCAAGCCCCTCTCCCCTGCTGGCTCCCTTTACCAATCCTGCAATATCAAGTATTTCCACCGTTGTTGGAACAACCCTTTTAGGATTATCTATTTCAGCAAGTTTTATAAGCCGTTCATCGGGTACGGTTATTGTGCCGACATTGGGTTCAATCGTACAAAAAGGAAAATTTGCAGACTGTGCCCTTGCGTTCGACAAACAATTGAAAAGAGTTGACTTACCAACGTTTGGCAAACCTACAATTCCACATTTTAAAGCCATCTTTTTATATTATAAATTTGCTGTGCAAAGGTAAATGTTTATTAATTTTAAGGGTTAATTTTATTTAAAACTTAAATTCACATTAGCAAATGTTAAATTTCAGAGTTATAATTGGTTAAACCTTTGATTAAAAGAGGTGTCTTAAAGTTAAACGTTTTTTATGGGACAAGGCGACCGCGAACTTATTGCCGAACTAAAACAGGAAAGCACAAGAAATCTTGCTTTTCACCGATTGGTAAAGACATATCAGGAGCGGTTATACTGGCATATCCGTAAAATTTTGCTTAGTCATGACGATACTGACGATGTACTGCAAAATACATTTATAAAAGTTTGGAAAGGAATTGAAAATTTCAGGGAAGAGTCATCATTATATACCTGGCTTTACCGCATTGCCACCAACGAAGCAATAACATTCTTAAATTCAAAAAAACGCCGTATGTTTCTGCCTATTAACGAAGTAAGTGAATACCTTATGGAAAATCTCACTTCCGATCCCTATTTTGAAGGAGATGAGCTGCAAAAGAAGCTGCATCAGGCAGTAATTCAGCTCCCCGAAAAACAACGAATCGTTTTTAACATGAAATATTTTGATGACATGAAATATGAAGAGATGTCGAAAATACTTGACACATCAGTGGGGGCACTAAAAGCATCATATCATCATGCGGCAAAAAAAGTAGAAGAATATATAAAGAACAGTGACTGAGAAGCTAAATTAAACTTTCTATTAATTTAAAAGTCAAACAATCAAAATTTTGGAAGAAATGAATGAATTGAAAAAAATTGCACCGGAATTATCAAAAATTGAAAAGGAACAGGTCTTTAATGTTCCCGACAAATATTTTGATGATTTTTATTCCCGCATGCAATACAGACTGGAAACAGAAATGCAGCCTCTTCCATCTAAAATAAATCCGGTAATAAGATTTTTCAAGCCAGTACTGGGACTGGCTGCAAGTTTTGCGCTGGTTTTTATGCTGGTCTATTTTCCTATTAAACTGTATATTCCGGATTATTTCGCAAAAGACAGACCTTCTGCCATTCAAAACGAAGATGATGATTTCAGAAACCTGCTGGAGTATATGGATGAAAACTCGTTTTTTGCATTAATTAACGAACCGGTTGCCATACAGCAAACAAATTATCAAAATTTTAATGATGAAGAATTACTAAATTATATTAGTTCAAATGTTTCGGAATACGAAATTTATTTACAAACAGAAAATTAATAAAAAATGAAAAAAATATTGTTTTTTATCGTTGCTGTTGCTTTCGGGTTTTCTGCGTTTGCACAACCCAATGACGAAGAACATGAAAAAAGAATGGAAAAATTCAGAGCAGAAAAAGTTTCATTTCTTACATCAAACCTGGATTTAACACCTGATGAAGCACAAAAATTCTGGCCTGTTTACAACCAACTGGAAAAAGAGCGCTGGGAAGCTCAAATGCAGCGCAGGCAGCTGGAAGAAAAGGTATTGGAGACACGCGAAACAATTCCGGATTATAAAATTAAACAACTTACACGTGAATTTGCCGGAAATATGCAAAAAGAAGCAAATCTTCTGGTCAGTTACAATGAAAAATTTCTTGAAATTCTGCCGCCGGCAAAAGTTCTGAGACTATACAAAGCCGAAAATGAATTCAGGCTTCACATGATTAAACAATTCAGAGATAAAAGAAAGAATTCAGATTAGTCGGTCACTAACTGCAGAAATACAATTTTTAACTTCAGGAAAAAACAATTGAACTTTTTATTATAAAAGTTACAGATTGAAACGAAAAAATTTAATAAAGAAAAAGACAGGCTGTCTGACTGTCTTTTTCTTTATTAGCTTACAACGATTTGAACCACTCCTGAAAATACTTGCCCACAAGAGGGGTTTCCTTTTTCTCATTCTGAACAGCCCCGATAAGGCTCATAATCCAAAACGCAAACACAACAATATTCAGCAACCAGCCTAAAACAGGAATAAAGGACAAAACAAGGCCCAAAAGATATAATCCAAGCAACTGACGAATGTAATAGCTTGCAAATTCATCTTTTTCATTGCTGTTTAAAACAAGGGCAATAATCCAGCCGATTAGAGTAATGTGAGCAACAATAGCTTTAGTTTTTCCATCCATAATTAATTCTGTTAAATAATTCAATTAAAAATTTTAGTAAATGTAAAAAATATTATTGTTAAAGTCCAAATTAGGTTGATTAAATATCATAATTAAAATTTCTCAGATGATGCCCCATCCTATCTCTTTTTGTTTTCAGGTATTTTTGATTGTATTTGTTTGGCTCAATTTCAATCGGAATAATCTCAGCCACTTCAAGGCCAAATCCCTCAAGGCCAACACGCTTAACCGGATTATTAGTTAACAGCTTCATTTTTGTAACCCCCAGATTGCGTAAAATTTGTGCTCCCACGCCATAATCCCGTTCATCAGCTTTAAATCCGAGATGCAGGTTTGCCTCTATTGTATCCAGCCCCTGATCCTGCAATTTATAAGCTGCTATTTTATTTAAAAGGCCAATACCCCTTCCTTCCTGCATCATATATACAATTACGCCTTTCCCCTCCTTTTGGATTAATTCCATGGATTTTTTCAACTGTTCCCCGCATTCACATCTGTATGATCCAAAAATATCGCCGGTCATGCATGACGAATGAACTCTTACCAATATGGGGTCATTAACATCCCATTCACCTTTAATTAATGCCACATGCTCAGCCTGATTTGACTTTTGCCTGAACGGTACTATTTTAAATTTTCCGTACCGCGTTGGAAGCTCAACCTGCTCACCGCGTTCAATAAGACTTTCAGTTTGAAAAAGAAATGATATTAAATCTTTTATTGAAACAATCTTCAGATTAAATTTTTTTGCCAGCTTCATAAGTTCGGGAAGCCTTGCCATTGAACCATCTTCATTTTTTATTTCTGCCAATGCTCCTGCAGGATACAATCCTGCCAGCCTTGCCAAATCGATAGTTGCTTCTGTATGTCCTGCCCTGCGAAGAACACCTCTTGAATGTGCGCGAAGCGGAAAAATATGTCCGGGACGGCCAAAATCTTCAGGTTTGGTCTCTTCGCGGGTAAGTGCCAGAATTGTCTGTGCCCTGTCGTAAGCCGATATGCCGGTTGTACAGCCATGAGTAAGCAAATCAATTGAAACCGTAAACGGTGTTGCATGAATTGAAGTATTTTTAGTTACCATTAACGGCAAATCCAGTTCATCACAACGTTCATGAGTAATTGGCGCACAAATTAACCCCCTGGCATGAGTTTCCATGAAATTGATTTTTTCGGGGGTAATACATTCGGCAGCAATTATAAGATCACCTTCATTTTCGCGATCTTCATCATCAACAACAATCACAAATTCTCCGTTTTTTACTGCTGCTACCGCTTCAGGTATTGTATTCAGCTTAATTTCCGCCATGTTTTTCTTGTCTTTTTTCAATATAGTTGCAAAATTACAACAAAATATCAACTATAAAATTTATTAATTGCCAAACAGCAGAATAACAAAATAAGGTTACATTTATCTACTGAATTTTGGCTCTTTTCGATTTTTCCCAGCTTGCCGGCTGATTTCCCCCCGCATATCTGAAAATTCCACGCACTGCCGCATAATTAATTGACACAAAATAGTAAGGAATAAAAAGCATGTTAAACTTTAACATTTTGTTTTCCAAATGCCAGCCGATTATGGCAACAAAGTAACAAACAAGCTGAAACAGAAGAAATAAAAAATAAAAATTTGTAATGCTGCATATACCGGTTTGCAAAATAATTGCGGCATTAAGGGGCAGCAACAAAAATAATGATACCGGTGCGAGTGTCCAGCGCAAAACTTTATGTGAGAAATACTGCCAGGTAAGTAAACCGTAACGAAACGGATTCAGTAAAGTTTTCAATCTGAACAGGGTTTGCATACCTCCGGCTGCTATTCTTATTTTACGTTTCAGCTCCTCTTTAACATTTAGTGATGCAGTTTCTTCAGCATATGCATTAGGTGTGTATGCAATTTTATACCCTTTTTTTGCAATTCTTAATGAAATTATAAAATCATCCAGAATAGTATCTTCCTCCACCTCCTCAAAAAGCTCCTTTCTGATTGCAAACAGTTCACCTGCCGCACCAACCGCCGTATTTAACTCTGCATCCATATTTTTAATCCACGACTCATATTTCCAGTAAATTCCCTCTCCTGCCGCAGCTGCTACATCAGCTTCCTTTTCAAAAATTCGTTTTTCACCGGCAACACAACCAACCTGCGGGTTGGCAAAACAATTGACAATTTCACGAATTGAAGCACTGTTCAAAATGGTATTGGTATCAGAAAAAATAACAATTGGTGCTTTAACAAACTGCATTCCCCTGTTCATTGCATGCATTTTTCCTTTCCGTTCAGGCTGATGATACACTTCCAGTTCCCTGTATTCACGCAATATATCGGGAGTACCGTCATCAGACCCGTCAGTTACCCATACATACTGTATCTTTTCCCTGGGATAATCAAGTTCAAAAGAATTCCGAACTTTTTGACGAACATAATCTTTTTCATTAAAGGCTGTTATAAAAAGACAGACATTCGGCTCATAATCTGAATTATATGTTTTTTGGGAATTGGGACGAAAAAGTTTTTTCAGCTTGAGTATTAAAAACAATAAAATCGGGTAACCTGCATAAGTATATATCAGAATAACAAAAAAAATCCAGAAAAAAATTTTCAGAATCATTCAATATTATTTTTATAGAAACCGGTAAGTTCACCGGCAAGTGCTAAGTTATCAAATTTTTCATGGATATACTCAATAGCATTCCTGCTTATGTTTTGAAACAGTTCATAATCGGTAATCAGCCGTTCCACTTCGGCAATAAACTCTTTTTCATTATCGGCTATCAATATGTTTTTTCCCGATTGGGTTGAAATACCTTCAGTTCCGATTGGTGTTGAAACTATCGGTTTTCCGAGTGCCATTCCCTCAATAATTTTAATTCTCATTCCGCTGCCGGAAAATAACGGAACCACCATAATTGATTTTGAATTCATAAACTGATATGCATCAGGCACTTCGCCTTCAAAAACAATATTTGGTGCATTAAACAGTTTAATTAACCAGTCAGGGGCTTTTCTGCCGGCAATATAAAATTTCAAATCAGAAAACTTATCATGAATTTTGGGCCAGCATCTGTCAATAAACCACATCAGCCCTTCCTGGTTTGGTGCCCACTCAAGAGAGCCTATATGGAAAAGTGAGGGGTGCTCCAGATTTTTTGAATGTGGAATAAGTACAGAAGTTTCAATCCCGGTTGGAGAGACGTGCATCGGCTTAATATTTCCCAGTTTATTGAGCATAATACCGTCACGTTCAGTAATAGGAACAAGCAAATCATAGCTGTTCATATAATGTTTTTCAAATTTTTTAATCCGCTTTGACAGTATTTTAAGATAAAGCCGTCTTAATCCCGAAGAAAGTGCAGCCGTTCGTTCCCAAATTTCATGCTCAATGTTGTGCGCCCTGTAAACTATTTTGGCATTGGAGTATTCTCTAATAATCGGAATATAAGGACAAACATACAGCCCTTCAAGCTGAATTATATCAAACTTCTTCTCTGTAAGTGTTTTTATAAGTTCTCTTGAAAAAGATTTCGAAATAAACCTTACCGCATTATATGGTTTTTCAGAGAAAAGCAAATTATATGCTGCTGCAAAAGGGGAAATTGGTGCCGGCACATCCACAAGTCTGAATTCTGCCCAGTCTTTAACCGACTCCGGAATTTCCGAAATGTCAGTATGATGTTTAATGGTATTCATGGCCAAAACAGTTACTTCATATCCCAGCAATGCAAAACCCCGTGTCAGGTTCAAACATGCAATTGCCCCCCCGTCATTGGCCGGATACGGTACTTTATTAGTTACTTGCAGAATCTTCATTGTTGCTTTCTTAATTTATCAATCAGCTTTTCAAGCCCGAGTTTTTCAAACAGTTTTATATAAGTTTCGGCATTTAGTAAAGCTGCATCAGAAGCAGCCTTGTAAACCAGCCATATTCCAACCGGCAAAAAAATGAATGTTGAAAACCACATTCCGGCAAACATATTCCAGAGATCTTCGCGTGCCGATTTCTCACCGGTCATTGAAACAATGTAATAAGCTATGAACAAGAGAATTGAAACAACAACAGGCATTCCAAGTCCTCCTTTTCGGATAATGGCACCAAGCGGAGCACCAATAAAAAAGAAAATTAA
>CAZXTX010000002.1:20708-29387 GCA_964643695.1 uncultured Mariniphaga sp.
GGAACTGTAAGATTGTATATTTTTCTTGTAATCGGGGTATTGAGTCTGGTTTCCATAATATATTTCCGCATACGCCCGTTATAATCATTTCCCAGGGAATCTTCCATAAACTTAAGCTGTTCAATATTCAGCATACGAAATGTATTCCGAAATATATTGTCATCAAAACGGTTAAACTCGTAACCCCGTACTTTAACTCTTATCACCTGCTCTTCAAAATCATCGCGCCTGAACGGATATGTTGTCTCCTGTCCCTTCTTACGCGTCTGACCGCTTTCTTCTGAATAATTAACACCGTTATATAAATTCAGAACCATATATTTTTTATCCTCGGTAATGCGAAGGAAACCTGAATCGGCAACAGTCACACTTTCGTTTGTACGGTTTCGCGTATGGTCATAAATCAGTAGGTCATAAAGTACATTTGTTTTTTTGTTTTTACTACCGACCCGGATACTGTAACCGTCAATTTCGCTGGTAAATACACCTTCCTGCAATACCAGTTCGGGTTTTTGCTGTTTTACGCTCCACAATAAGGTTGTAAACCTCAGGTTTGTGTGGGGTAAAACATTATTGGCAAAATAAAAAGCAGTAAATGTAACAAGCAGTGCAATAAAAAAAAGAGGTTTCATAATTCTAAATAGCGAAATACCGGAAGATTTCATTGCCACCAGTTCATAATTTTCACCAAATGAACCAAATGTCATTATTGAAGCAAGCAGCATTGCAAGCGGAAAAGCATAGGGCAACAGACCAAAAGATGCATAAAACAGCATTTCGGCCAATATACTAACATCAAGCCCCTTTCCTACCAAGTCGTCCACATACTTCCAAAGGAACTGCATAAGCAGAACAAAGACCACGATAAAAAAGGTCATGAAAAACGGCCCCAAAAAGGATTTTATTATGTACCTGTGCAGCCTCTTCATCAATAGCTTTCAAATAATTACATTGGTTGCAAAACTACATAATTTAGAAAACTATCAGGCAAAATAAAGACCTGATGCACCTTAAATTAAACCTTTAATTAATTGTTGCTGACATATGAAGCCAAAACAGGGTTTTTAAGCAGTTTAATTTGCCCCCAAAACATGTTTTAAATCTGAAATCTGGGAGTTCCAAAGTTCACGGGCCTCTTCAATTTCATCTTCTTCAGCAAAATCAACAATAATTAGCGACACATCACCTGTAAGCTCATCCTGCGAGATTTTAAATTCGAAATAATACCCTTCACCATCACCATCAAGCCAGTTATATCTTACAAGACGGTTTTCCTTTCTGATACTCATTTCTGCAGATTGTTCCGAGCGTTCCCAGACAAATGTGTAACGGTTTCCCTTAACCCTGACATCATCGGCAAACCATTCTGCCATGCCCGATGCGGTACTCAGGCGGTTAAACAGCACTCTTGGTGAACTGTTAATCAAATATTCAAATTGAACTTTTACCATTACAGTTTTACAAGTTTTCCGGCAATATAGTTATTCTCTATTTAACAAACAACATATTAAAAAACAGCAATTATAAATTGGGAAATTTTATTTTTAAAAAAGATGCTAAAAAACAAATAAATACTATATTTGCACCTCGAAATTTGAAGGGTGTATGTATTTAAAAGTTTTCTTTTTTACACATACACACTAAGTTCAAAAACATTTATGGCGAGGTAGCTCAGCTGGTTAGAGCGCGTGATTCATAATCACGAGGTCGGGAGTTCAAGTCTCCCTCTCGCTACCTAAAAATCAAAGAGTTACAAAACAATATTGTAGCTCTTTTTTTGTATAAAACAAGTATTAATAAATGATGAAGAAAAAATAATTGCACTATGCCGGCTTTTTGTCTAATTTTACAAAAAAAGTTGGGCATGACACTAAAAATCGCACTTATCTTTTCATTTATCCTCCAATTTGTAGCTGCAATCATAGCTTTATCACTCACTAAACGAACGAAAACAAATATTGCCTGGTGGCTGATATCTATTGCCTTCCTGCTTATGGCCGTACGCAGGATATTTGAGTTTTTCCAATTATCCGATTCTGACAGCCGCCTGATAAACGGTATGCTCAGCACATGGACAGGGATTCTGATTTCAATACTGATGCTTGCCAGTTTAATTTTTATTAAACGGATATTTAACATTCAAAAACAGATGGACGAACTCAGAAAAGCCAATGAATCAAAAGTACTCTCCGCTATTGTAAGAACAGAAGAGCAGGAACGGCTAAATTTTTCAAAAGAACTTCACGACGGGCTGGGGCCGCTGCTTTCATCTGTTAAAATGGCATTTTCATCTGCGGTTAATAACAAAAATCTTATTGCCAATAAAGATATTATTCAGAATACAGAAAAACTTATTGATGAATCAATTACAACATTAAAAGAAATATCCAATAAACTGAGTCCGCATATTCTGAATAATTTTGGCCTTAAAAAAGCAGTAAAATCATTTATTTCCCATTTGTCCCCTATTGAAAATCTTAACATAAGCTTTGATTCTAATCTTGAGAATAAAAGATTTCCATACAACACCGAAGTTGTACTTTACCGCGTAATTTGTGAACTAATCAGCAATTCGCTAAAACATGCACAAGCCAAGAACATATTTATAACCCTGATGAGTGATGATAAAAATATCAGCCTTGATTACCTTGACGATGGTATAGGATTCGACAGTAAAATACTTGAAAAAGAGAATAAAGGCATGGGATTTACCAATATCAGTTCAAGAATTAAATCACTTAACGGCAAAATAGATATTTATACTGTTCCCAATGAAGGTGTGAGAGTGAATATTAACATCAGAAAAGCCTGATTATGAATCATTTAAATTCTTTTTCCGTTTTTTTGGTTGATGATCACAAACTCTTTAGAGAAGGACTTAGCCTTTTGCTGCGAAATCTTCCATACATAAGTGAAATATTTGAAGCATCCGATGGAATTGAATTTCTTTCTGCCTTAAGCAGCAATATTCCCGGAATGGTTTTTATGGA
Organism: uncultured Mariniphaga sp.; assembly: GCA_964643695.1. Taxonomy (GTDB): domain Bacteria; phylum Bacteroidota; class Bacteroidia; order Bacteroidales; family Prolixibacteraceae; genus Mariniphaga. The sequence continues at coordinate 23,699 of CAZXTX010000002.1, forward strand.
TATCAGCATGCCGGGCTCAGACGGAATTGAAACCACAAAACAAGCTCTTGAATTGTGTCCTGATTTAAAAATAGTTGCCCTTTCCATGTATTCCGACGAGGAATATGCTCTTCAGATGATTAATGCCGGAGCCAGAGGTTTTATTCTTAAAAATTCAGGACTGGAAGAAGTTGAAGAATGTATGAAAGCCGTAATGTCAGGAAACAACTATTTTGCACCCAAAATACTGGCAGAATTATTAAATAATATTACAAAAAAAGCAAAACAGCCAAAAAACAGCAAACTTTCAGAAAGAGAAACAGAAGTACTTTACCAAATCTGTCAAGGATATTCAAATCAGGAAATTGCCGAACTTCTTGGCATCAGTAAACGTACAGTTGACAAACACAGAGAAAATATTCTACTGAAAACAGAAAGTAAAAATACTGCCGAACTTGTAATCTTTGCAATTAAAAACGGCATTATCGAAATATAATTTCAATAAGTATTAAAACGTATTTATGCGCATTAATACTTAAAAATGAATTACGCTTTAATACTGTTTTAAAGGCCGTTTTATGATGATAATTTTGAATATTCAAAAAATTATTATCACTGTTGAAACTTACAAAAAATAAAACTCTTATTCTTTTTGACATACTGTTACTTGTCTGTCAGGGAGTTAATGCACAATTATCTATTGATGCACAAATGCGTTTCCGAGGCGAAATACGTGACGGCTATCAACAAATCAAACCTGAAAACTCCGCGCCTGCAATTTTGGTTTCTCAAAGAACAAGACTGATGTTCATGTATGAAATATCAAAACTTAAACTAAAAATATCTTGTCAGGATTTCAGATTATGGGGTGAACAAGCTCAAATAAACACAAATGGAACAACTAATAACGCCATGTTGAATGTTAATGATGCCTATGCTGAAATTGACATTGGAAAATCACTGAATATTACGGCAGGAAAACAGGAACTGGGATACGACAGCAAGCGACTTATTGGAGAACGTAACTGGAACCGGGGATATTCCTATGATGCATTAGTTATAAAATTTGAACCTCCCGGCTGGAATATTCATACCGGTACCTCATGGAACACCCTGAGTGAAATTTTATGCGACAACCATTATCCAAGCACAAATATTAAATCGTTAAATTTTCTTTGGCTCAGTAAACAACTCAATGAACAGTTAAAACTATCATTATTACACATATCGTCGGGAAAAACAAAGTCGGATTCTGTTAACTCAATGAATTTCACGCATACAAGTGGAGTTTATGGTATTTTCAAAACTGAATCAATCTGTTTCTGGGCCAATGCCTATTATCAGTACGGCTACAACCAAACCGGAAATAAAGTAAAGGCAGGCCTGATTGATACAGACCTGAGCCTGATAACAGGAAACATTACTCAGGGAATCGGCTTCAGTTATCTTTCTGGGAATAATAAAGTTCCCGGCCCGGATGTAACGGACAGACTTTTTGATCCGTTAAACGGAAGCAGACATGCTTTTAACGGAATGATGGACTATTTTACAAATTATTCAGTTCACACCGGACAGGGAGGTTTAACAAATTTTTACTTATGGTTAAATTATAAATTTTCAGAAAACATATCAGTCAAAAATTGTTTTCACATGTTTAACCTTGCCAGCACCAATGAGTTAACCCTAAAAGACAAATCACTTGGTAAAGAAAATGATCTGACTCTGAAATACAAATTCAGTGAATGGGGAAATCTTGAAGCCGGATTTGCATTTTTCATACATACAAAAACACTAAAAAAGATACAGAAAACTGATTCGGATAACTTCAATCAGTTTTTTTATTTACAGTTATTAATTACACCAAATATTTTAAAAAACAGATAATGAAACAAAAAACATTTTTATTTACAGTTATTACAGCCATTTTGATTTCAGGATGTGCCTCACAAAAAAGAAAAGAAAATACAATTACCCTTTCGGGTGCTTTTGCAATTTATCCGCTTGTGGTAAAATGGGCTGAAGAATACAAAAAAGCCAATCCTGAAGTAAGATTCAATATCTCTGGCGGCGGTGCCGGCAAAGGCATGGCCGATGCACTGGCTGGTGCTGTTGACCTTGGCATGTTCTCACGCGAAATTTCAGATGAAGAAAAAGCCCGTGGAGTTTGGTGGACAGGCCTTACCATTGATGCAGTTATTCCCACAATCAGCAGCCAAAACCCTTATTTGGCAGAAATAAAACAACAGGGATTAAGTCGGGCAGATTTCAAAGCAATTTTCATAGAAAAGAAAGTTGATAACTGGAGTGATATTCTCAACATTCAGGAAAAAGCTGCAATAACAATTTACACACGTTCCGATGCTTGCGGAGCTGCTGAAACCTGGGCCAAGTACCTTGAAGGACATCAGGAAGACCTTGCCGGCATAGGTATTTACAGTGACCCGGGAATGGCCGATGCAGTTGCCAAAGATAAGTTTGGACTTGGATTCAATAATACTGCTTTTGCATATGACATTAATACAGGCAGAAAAAGGCCGGGCATGGAAATTATCCCGATTGACTTAAACAATAACGGAACTATTGAGCCGGAAGAAGATTTTTACGAAACATTTGAAAAGGTTCTCAGAGCTGTTGATAATGGAATTTATCCTTCACCTCCAGCCCGGGAGCTCTACTTTGTGGCAAAAGAAAAACCACAGAAAAAAGCTGTTTCAGATTTTATTCGCTGGTGCCTCACCGAAGGCCAGCAATATGTAAAAGAAGCAGGATATGTTCCAATCACCGATGAAAAAATACAACTGTATTTGCAGGCTCTTAAGTAACATCTGATTATATGAATAACAGCATAGCCGGAGAAACACAGAAAACAGTTTTTATTCAGAATACAAATAATTTATAACGGATTCAATGCAGTTAAAAAGGCAAATTACAGACAAGCTTAACGAATACTGGATGATTACGGCACTAATAACCATACTTGCGCTGCCGGTTATTATTTGTGTCGGACTATATATTAAAGCGATGCCTCTGCTTGATCAAAACTCCTTTTTTGAACTGGTATTTTCTTCAAAATGGTCACCGTCAAAGGGAGAATTTGGCTTCTGGCCTTTTATTACAGGCTCTCTTTATGTAACATTGCTCTCATTTCTATTATCAGCCCCTGTATGCCTGTTGTCAGCCATTTATCTTACCCAGTTTGCCCCCCGTAAATTAATCCGGATTATGCATCCGGTAATAGATGTACTGGCCGGTCTCCCATCAGTAATTTATGGTGTTTGGGGTGTTCTCATTATTGTGCCCTTCGTTTCCTCCCTTTCGGTTCTTTTTACAGGAAATGCCTGCTCGGGCTATTCATTACTGGCTGGCGGAATTGTTCTTGCAGTAATGGTAATTCCCTACACCCTCAACATGCTGATTGAAGTGTTCAATACTGTGCCAAAAGGGATGAAAGAAGCATCACTTTCACTTGGAGCCACCATGTGGGAATCTGTTAAACATGTGGTAATCAGGGGAAATTATCCCGGCATTATCTCTGCTCACGGACTTGGAATTGCCAAAGCTTTTGGTGAAACCATTGCAGTAATGATGGTGGTGGGCAATGTTGTTAAGACCACGGGGAACCCGTTTGAAGCAGCTTACCCGCTGCCGGCACTGATAGCCAATAATTACGGAGAAATGCTGTCAATTCCAATGTATGATTCAGCACTTATGTTTGCTGCTTTTTTACTGCTAATCATCATTCTTGTTATGAACCTGTTTTTCAGATACCTGATTTATAAAACAAAAAGACAATGAAACGAATAAAAATAATTGAAGAGAAATTTTTTATCTGTTTGTCGGCATTCTTAACTTATTTGCTGATTGCAGTGCTTTTTTTTATTATCGCCGTAATTTTTTACAAAGGTTTTGCATACCTCACTTTAGATATTATACTGAAAACTCCCAAAGGAGGATACTATTATGGGGGCGAAGGCGGAGTTCTCAATGCTATTCTGGGTTCAGTATATATTGCCGTAGGTGCCACACTGATTGCAGTACTTATAGGTATGCCGGCAGCCCTTTACCTGAATGTTCAATTAATAAGATTCCGCCGCCTACAGAATACCATACGATATTTTCTTGATGCCTTGTGGGGAATACCATCCATTGTTTATGGTTCATTCGGCTTCACACTCATGCTGTTTTTTGGGATAAACGCTTCTCTGCTGGCGGGTATAATTACTGTGGCAATGCTCGTTTCACCAATTATGATACGCACATTTGACGAAGTTCTCAGCACTATTCCCAAAGGCCTTTACGAAGCTTCGCTTGCCATGGGAGCGACACGTACTGAAACTGCTTACAAAGTAATGTTCAAACAGGGCTTTCCGGGATTTATAACTGCTGTACTTTTGTCATTTGGCAGGGGAATTGGCGATGCTGCCTCTGTGCTTTTTACTGCAGGTTATACTGATAATATCCCCATAAATCTGAATGAACCTGCTGCTACCCTGCCCCTTGCTATCTTTTTTCAACTCGCTTCACCAATCCCTGAAGTTCGCAACAGAGCTTTTGCTGCTTCCATTATACTTACAGTAATTATACTTACCATTAGTCTGAGTGCCCGGTTTATGTCAAAATTATTTTCTAAAAACAGCCTTAAATAAAAAAATATGTCAGAAATATTTTTACAAACACGAAACAATGAACACCCAAATGTTTTGAATACAAAAAAGCCGGAACCGGCAATCTGTATAAAAAATCTGAACGTAAAAACTGCAAATCACCAAATACTCAGAAATATTAACCTCGAAATACCCAAAAACCAGATTACCGTGTTGCTTGGCCCTTCAGGCTGTGGCAAAACCACGCTGCTGAAATGTTTAAACAAATTAACCGACCTTTACCGTGAACTGAAAGTAAGCGGTAATATTTACATAAACGGGGAAGATATTCTGAACACTTCATCCAGCATACCCGACCTGCACAAAAAAATGGGATTGTTGTCGCAAAGGCCGTATCCGCTTCCGGTTTCCATTTTCAAAAATGTGGCTTACGGACTGAAGCTTAATGGTGTTCGGGACAAAAAAGTGATTGCTTTCAGTGTTGAAAAATATCTCAGGGAAGTCGGACTTTGGGAAGAAGTAAAAGACCGGCTTAATGCTCCTGCAACCGGCCTCTCAATCGGGCAACAGCAAAGACTTTGCCTGGCACGCGGGCTGGCTGTAAAACCAAGTATAATCCTGGCTGATGAGCCTACCTCGGCACTCGACCCTACCTCAAGCAAGATTATTGAAAACCTGTTCAGAGACATGAAAAAACATTACACAATTATACTGGTCACCCATGTATTACGGCAGGCTGTCAGACTGGCTGACAACGTAATTTTTATGAATGACGGTGAAATTATTGAACAAGGAAACCCAAATGAATTATTTAGTTATCCGCAAACCGATAAATTAAAAAACTATCTTGTAGATGGAAATTAATCCGAAATTTTCTGATTCCGTATTGTTAACAGAACAAAAAACCTGATTAAATCAAACTGTTCTACAATATTTTCTTCTGTTTTGCATAATGTATTGAACGGTTTTAGTTTTAGTAAGCACATTTTATTATTTTTAACCTTTGAAAACATTTCGTATAAAATTAATTTATCACAAACAAAAATTATAAAAAACTATGCAAAACAGAAGAAATTTTTTAAAGGTTACGGGAGCAGGTGCTTTAG
>CAZXTX010000003.1:0-5930 GCA_964643695.1 uncultured Mariniphaga sp.
TCCACAATAATTATTTTACTGTCGCCGCAAACTATAACCGAATTTTCAAAATTTACCGGATCACCGGCATTGCTGCATGAAAGCAAAAACATCAAACTGAATATAATTGCGGGCAGCAGCAGATTTTTTAACTCTTTTTTCATAATTTTTCTGAATATCTTCAATTATGTTAATAATCGAATGCTAAGGTAAAGAATTGAGATTTTAAAATGAAGATAAATCGTATTTTAATTCAAATTTATTTTGACGTTGTTTCCGACTTGTCGGAATATATTGTTCATTAATAAGTCTTTGCCTTCCTCAAACCTGCCTGTCTCGATTTTGGGGACAGCACTAAAGGCTGATTCAGTCATACTATGACTTGGAGTCATGGTATGACTTTGGTCTCGGAGCGTTGCCCCTGAAACCCCAATTCCTTTTTTGCCTTGACACAAAAAAGTAATCAAAAAAAGTCAAGACTGCGCCCGATTTGCTCGAAAAATTTGGCTTTCGAACGGCTGAATCATCCAAACTCGCTCCTTTGTCGCTCAAACAAGGATAATTCTTTACGCCGTCCTCTCTGATTTTTCGGCTCACCGGACGAGATCGGTCATTAAAAAAGTTGGAAAATATACAAACGATGGCAACAAAACAATCCTGAAAGGATTGAATAACAATAGCCACAGGTAAAACCTGTGGTATGCTGTAGCGAAACAATACCGCAACTCTGGAGGGGTTGAACATGGAGAAGCGTTTTTAACGATGTAACATAATGTTATAAACAATTAACCATTGATTCTCCGCTCAGAACCAAGGGGCAGAAGAGAAAGGTGCGTAGCACCGATAACCTTTGTAGAATCGGGATAATAAAATAAAATCAGAGGTACGGATGGAACATTCCGGTTTATCGGAAGTACCGAAATATTATTATTTACCGCAAAGGATGCATTATGTTATATGTATCACGCAATATCATTACGAGCTCCTCCTGTTTTTGGGAATAGCACGGTTTAAACATACATTGACAAGCCAGCCTGTCCCAATTTTCGGGAACAGCGTTAACTAAATGATATTGAATCATATTTTGAAATTTATATAAGCGATATTTTATAGTTTTTTAATAAAAACTTTTTGTATTAATTGAAAAGTAAATTTGAGAAAATTTACATCTAAAAGGATAAAAAGGAAAAATCAAAACATCTTTAAAAGTGATGTGTTTTGTTTAAACAGAATATGTAATTTTATACAAACGTTTAAAAATGAACAATACCGCACTTATTACCGGCGCATCCAAAAGAATAGGCAGGGCACTGGCGGAGCATCTCGCAGCCGGAGGATGGAATATTATCATACATTTCAATTCATCGGAAAAACCGGCAGAAGAGTTTGAAGATTTGCTGCGTCAGAAGTATCCGGCGCAACATTTTTTCAGGATAAAGGCTGATCTTTCAGTTGAAAGTGAAGTTGAAGAAATTGTTCCGCAGGCAGTGTCACAAGCCGGTCAGTTTAATTTACTTATAAACAATGCCTCGGTTTTTAATCCCGGATATATTGCCGAAACCGGTTCCGGACTGTTCGACAAACAGATGAATGTCAATCTGAAGGCACCGTTTCTGCTGATACGCGATTTTGCGGTTCACTGTAAAAAAGGGAATATCATTAATTTTGCCGATACCCGGATTATAACCAACAAATCGAATTTTGCCGCTTATTCGCTTTCAAAAAAAGGACTTTGGGAGCTTACCAAAATGGCTGCACTTGAGTTTGCACCGGCAATACGGGTTAATGCAATTGCACCGGGTGTTACACTGCCCCCCGCCGACAAGGATAAAGATTACCTGCTTAAACTTGCTCAAAATATTCCGATGAAAAAACCGGGCGGAGTTGAGCCGATTTTAAAAAGTCTCGATTTTATTCTCGAAAACGACCATCTCACAGGGCAGATGCTGTATGCCGACGGTGGTGAAAATTTGGGTAAAAACAGTTAAATAATTTCAGAATGGCACGAATAAAAATAAAGAACCTGCTGCTGCGCACATATATCGGGTTTAATCCCGAAGAGCTTGTAAACAAACAGGATGTAATCATCAATATTGAAATTAAGGCAGATATACCTCACAAAGCAATGGAGGCCGATGAACCGGAAGATATTATGGACTATAAAACAGTTACCAAAAAGGTAATTTCATTAGTGCAGGAGGGACGATTCAAACTGCTGGAAGTACTCACAAAAAGAATTCTGGAACTTGTTCTCGAAGAGGAAAAGGTTAAATGGGCCAGGGTGGAGGTGGACAAGCCGCATGCACTTCGTTTTGCACAATCTGTTTCGGTAACAATGGAGAAATTCAGAAATGAACAGTAATAAAGTAATTTCATTAGCTGGTAATTAAATTGATTTGTGTAAAAAATATTGAAGAATTTCTGATTCATGCTATGACTTCAAGTCATAGTATGAATCATATTGTTTTTAATTAAAATTGATAAAATGGCAATTGAACCGGGTTTTTATTACCATATTTTCAATCGGGGAAATAACAGTCAAAGGATTTTCTTCGAAGAGGAGAATTACTATTATTTTCTCAAAAAAATAAAATTACATATTACCCCTTTTGCCTCGATTGTTGCATGGTGTCTGATGCCCAATCATTTTCATTTAGTGGTTTTCCTGAACCAAAAAACAATAGAAATTCAAAATGATTTTAATGAAAGGAACAGTCATGGTATGACTGTGAAAAAAGAAAATGACAATAGAAAAACAAAAGAAAGAACTTTTAATTATTCAATCGGGATTCTTTTACGTTCTTATACCCGCGCAATTAATAAGCAGAAAAACTTTAAAGGTTTACTTTTTCAGCAACATACTGTAATTAAGCCGTTAATCGATAAAATAAGAATAGAACCTTCATACTGGAATACTGTATTTGGAACAGAAATTAATATTCCTGAAGGAAAAAGCTATCTGGAAACCTGCATTGAATATGTTCATCAGAATCCTTTTAAAGCCGGCTTGGTTAAAAGGGCCGAAGAGTGGGAATTCTCTTCATTAAAAGACTATTTGGGTATTAGAAAAGGTAAGCTTCTGGATTATTCATTATTGAAACAGGAAAAGCTGTTGCCTGAAAATTAACACATTACTTTTTAAATATTGAGTTTTTATAAAAGAGGTGTGATAGGTGAACCATTTTTCAAAGATTTAAAAGCAAAAATAACAGAGATAGTGGTTTAAGTCATACCATGACTCAAAGTCATAGTATGACATTAAGCTAATTTTATGATTGAGGAACTTTTTAATATTGCTGTTATTGGTATAAGCTTCGAGTCTATATTTTAGCAAAAAATATGCTGGTTTTCAGTTTTCATGAAACTGATATACAAATATTATATGGTAAATATTTACGAATGTTTTATATTTGTTCGTAAATAATACGTCTACTGTAACTTTATGTCATGATTCAAGAACAAATAGACATCCCAGTTTTTTATGGTACATTTGCGGATTTGACGAAAATTAATTTGCATTTTATAAATGGAAAAATTGTTCGACATGATGGAAAATTGTTTAAAAAGTTTTTTAAATCTGTTTTGTCACAAGATGATTTTAATTCAGATTTTTCTAAAATTATTAAAAAACATAACAATGAAAATTTATATGAAGGAGATCATGTTTGGAGTTATGCTATAATTCCGGTCGATATCGAAAAAGCATTTGAATCAGATAATTGGAATCATTTCTATCAATTGATGCTTTCAGTTTTTCCATCTGACTTTTCTTTAATCAAGACAATCAACTTAGTATATTTAGAAGATAAATATAAATTAAGAAGTATTTACGCTACGCCGTTTTCAGAAACTGGTAATGATGCTTTTGACAATTTTATGTTTATTGCTCCGGAAGAATATAGATTTGTGAGATATTATTTAAAGAAATATTTTAAAACATCATTCGACTTAAAATACTTGAAGTATATCTTATCAGTTTATTCGGATGCATTGAGAGATAAGAACTCAATTTATAAATATTTAAGTCTCATAATTTGTTTGGAGGTCATTGTTGAAGGAAATGAACAGTTGACTTATCGACTAAAAAGAAATGTTGCTTTATTGTGTGGACAAAATGTAGAAAGTTGCAAGATTATTTATAACAATGTAGGCCAGCTTTATAAACTTAGAAGCGCAATTATTCATGGAAATATTAAACCTTCCTACAAAAATTTTATAGAATACAATGATTACTTAAAAATGCTTGTTGCAAAACTAATAAGAGAGTTAATTGTACATAATATTCCTACAATTAATGAACTTAATGATAAAATAACTGTTCTTGGATATGGTCAAAATAATTTATTGAGTTTAAATTATAAATCCTCAAAACACCCAATCTTAGACAATATTCGACTTAGCTATAAAACTATTCAAGAATATTAAAGCTACAGCATGAGGTTTTGTGTACGTGTAGCTAGATATTGTATGTACCAGCTAAAATTCGCTATCCAACTTCCATTCTGGTTTGACGAAATACTACTGAGTAATAGAATATATTTATATTCTGTGTATTAGTTCTATAATTGGCTTTTTTCCAGCTTGACATATAACAAATACTACACCCCTGTACAAAGTCCCAAACCGTTACCAGCAAACCTGACGAATATTCGTAAAAAAGGTTTTGAATAAATTTTACTGTTTTACCAAATTCTGGTAACTTTACTATTGATTATTATATAATTAAAGTTATGGTACAAAACACATCTGTAGCATTGGGAGATTATTTTGAACAATTTGTCCAAACAATGATTTCTGAGGGGCGTTATAAAAATACTAGTGAAGTTATTCGTGCTGGTTTACGTTTACTCGAAAAAGAAGAAAATAAAATAAATGCTTTGAAAAAAGCAATTCAAGAAGGTTTGGGTAGTTCTGTTGTAGAAGACTTTGATTTTGAAAAGCATATCGCAGAATTGAAGGCCGAGGCTATCAAAAATGATTAAGGTTACTTTTAGGCAGAAAGTTAAAATATAACTATTGAAGTGTTAGAAAGATTTTTTTTAAAGTATGATAAACAAGTCGCTCTTCACAGACTTAAAAGCCGAGAACAGAAAGGGAAGTGGTTTAAGTCATACCATGACCCGAAGTCATAGTATGACATTAAAATGATTTTATGACTGAGGAAATTTTAAACATTGCTGTCATCGGTATCGGCTCCAACATAGATGCCGGGGCTAATATTGCCGGGATGCTGGAAATACTCGGAAAGGAGGTTGAGATTCTGAAAGTTTCGGAAATTGTTAAAACCAAACCAATTGGTATAATAAACCAGCCCGATTTTTCCAATGGTGCGGTAAAAATTCAAACCAATCTGCAAAAGGAAGAACTGGAACAGCTTTTAAAATCAATTGAGGATCGTTTGGGACGTGACCGTACCGCACCAAAATTCGGTCCCAGAACAATCGACCTGGATCTGATTGTCTGGAACGGGGAGGTTGTGGACAATGATTATTATACCCGCGACTTTCTGAAAAAAAGCGTGGATGAGGTACTTGATATAATTATAAAATAAAATATCAAGAAAGTCTCTTATAGTATCTTCCCACTGTTTTAAAAAACAAAAAATCAAATTCTTTACCGGTTCCAAGTTGTTAAAATATTTTTCTTTAATTTTGAATGATTCTTTTATCAAAAATACTTTTTGAAACAAACGGATTTTGTTTTAAAAAATTTAAATACGTTATTTAGAAAAGGAAAACAATTATTTAATCAGTTTATAAATAACAATATCTGATTGTTTTGGTTTTCGGGAGATTTAAAGCTTAATACGAAAAATATTACTAAAGAAAATGTAAATATGGGCGGAAAAATTAAGCGGAAACACTATTTTATATTTTTTGCGGGCGGGTTGGCTGCTCTTTTACTTTTAGGCCTTGTTTTAAAGGGGTTTCAATATACCTCGTCAAACGAGT
>CAZXTX010000003.1:6030-7582 GCA_964643695.1 uncultured Mariniphaga sp.
CTTTTACTTTTAGGCCTTGTTTTAAAGGGGTTTCAATATACCTCGTCAAACGAGTTTTGCATGGCCTGTCATGTTCATTCCGAAACTGATGCAGCTTTTTTTCTGTCGCCGCACAACAGTAACCGCAGCGGTGTTTCACCAAAATGTGTGGAATGCCATTTGCCGCCCACGGAAAAAACTTTTAAGCATGTTACCAGAAAAGCATACCACGGTTTTCATGATTTGTATTATTACCTTGTGAAGGATCTGGATGAAATTGACTGGGAGGCAAAACGCACGGTTGAAGCATCAAAGCGGTTTGTTTATGAGGAGAGCTGTCTTAAATGCCATACTAACCTGTTTCCTGCACAGCTTGACGAGATCGGGGCAGAGCAGCATCTGAAATATCTCGAAGACCCGAAAAACAATTCCTGTCTGAAATGCCACCTTGAAGTGGGACATTACCGCGGTGAGCATAAACTTGAACTGGAAATTGAGGATATCCCTTCGGATGAGCTTTTTACCGAACCTGCCGTTATAACGGCTTTTGAAGATTTTACCGAAATGATACCCGGAACGGTTGTTTCGTTCAATATGAAGGCGATACCGGGCGGAACTTTTAAAATGGGCAGTCCCGATAACGAGCCGTACCGCCGCATTGATGAAGGTCCTGTGCGGGATGTGGAGTTAAACGGTTTCTGGATGGGTGAAGTTGAGGTAACCTGGAACGAGTATCTGGCTTTTTTCAATGCAACCGGTTCACAGGGCAGAAAAGAGGCAGAAGTAACAGTTGACGAGGATCCCGACGTAATTACCGGAGCAACCCCGCCATGGGGTGCACCCGATCAGGGGTGGGGCATGAAAGACCGGCCGGCGATAACCATGACTCACCATGCAGCCCAGACCTACTGCCGCTGGCTGAGTGTTGTTACCGGCAAAAAGTACCGTCTCCCCACCGAGGCAGAGTGGGAATATGCCGCACGAGGCGGAACATCGGGAGCTTACTTTTTCGAAGGCTCACCAAAAAGTTTTGAAAAGGACGGTTTCTGGAATAAAATTTTTGGGCCGGACACAGCTGTAATAAATACTTATATTGTTTATCAGGAGAACAGTCCGTTCCGCACACAGCCGCCATCGGCAGTCGGTTCCAATCCCTTCGGATTAAAAAACATGCTGGGGAATGTGGCTGAATTTTGCCTCGATTTTTATGACCCGCAGGTTTATGGCAAATATCCTCAGGGAGTTGTGAAAAATCCGAGAGGTCCGCGCGAAGGTCTGGAACATGTAATACGGGGCGGTTCCTTTAAAAACAGTGCAGCCGATTTGCGTGCAGCCCGCCGCGATTTTACCAGAACCAGGGAGTGGCTCGAAACCGATCCGCAGATACCAAAAAGCATCTGGTGGTACTCAGACTGCAACCATGTGGGATTCAGAGTGGTTTGTGAGTACAGTTCAGAAGATATTAATTTAGAAAAAACCAAAAATTAGATACAATGGAAAAGAGTCAGCTTTCACGCAGAAACTTTCTTGAAAGATCGGCAATGATTGGTGCAGCCGGTTTTGCAGGAATAAC
>CAZXTX010000003.1:7682-24897 GCA_964643695.1 uncultured Mariniphaga sp.
TTGCTGGAAATTGATCTGGATGTGGTGATTCTCGTTACACCGCCTCATTTCAGGCCTGCCCATTTTGATGCGGCAATTCAGGCAAAAAAGCATGTTTTTATGGAAAAACCCGCTGCTGTTGATCCGGTGGGGGCAAGACAGATAATGGCAACATCAAAAAAAGCCGAAAGCATGGGACTTTCAGTAGTTACCGGAACGCAGCGCCGGCATCAGCGCGATTATCTGGAAACTTACCGTCAGGTGGCATCGGGGGCAATTGGTGAAATAACCGCCGCAAAAGCGTGGTGGCTTCAGTCACATGTCTGGTTCAGAACACGCGAGGAGGGGTGGAGCGACATGGAGTATATGCTGCGCAACTGGAACAGCTTCTGCTGGCTTGGCGGCGATCATATTTTAGACACACTGGTGCACAACATCGATATTGTAAACTGGTTTATCGGCAGACAACCCGAAAGTGCAGTGGGAGTTGGCGGCAGGGTACGCAGGCTTACCGGCGACCAGTATGATTTTTTTAGTATTGATTACGATTACGGAAACGGAGTGTTTTCACACAGCATGTCGCGCCAGATAGACGGATGTGCCAACAGTCTCGGTGAGCTAGTAACGGGAACAGAAGGTTACACAAACTGTGTAAACACAATATTCAACCATGACGGAAGCATAAAGTGGCAATACGAATATCCCAAAAACAAGGAGGGGAAATCTACCGGAATGCTTGAGGTTTCACCTTATGTTCAGGAACATATCGATTTGGTTACCGCAATCAGGACAAATAATCCGGTGGTGGAGGCGGAACGAACCGCAATTTCAACACTAACGGCAATTATGGGAAGAACTGCCGCATATACCGGACAGAAGGTAACCTGGAAGGATATGCTCGACTCCACCGAAAGACTTGGCCCCGAAAAGTATGAAATGGGCCCCGTAAATATGGATTTTCCATTACCTTTGGCGGGTACACAGCATAAAGTATAAATAATAAGAGTATGATTTCGGTTGTTATTCCCTTGTTAAATGAAGAGCTGCTTGTTGAGAGGCTTCTTGACGAGTTGTGGAAATCTCTTGAAACAACGGGAGAGAAGTTTGAGGTAATTTGCGTTGATGACGGCAGTACAGATTCAACACTGGAAAAGCTGATTGATTTCAGAAAAAAACATGGCAACCTTAAGATTGTCTCCCTGTCCAGAAATTTTGGCCTTCAGCCGGCACTTACAGCCGGTATCGAGTATGCATCAGGCAAATATGTGGTAATGATGGACGGTGATTTTCAGGATCCGCCCGAACTGATTCCCGTGCTGTTTGAAAAAATGATTTCCACTGGTTCCGATATTGTTTCAGCCGTAAGGGAAACCCGCAACGAGAAGCTGACAAAAAGGGTTTACATCAATATTTTTCACCGAATTTTTGATCGGCTGACGGGCGGACAGCAGATAGAGCAAACCGGCAACTTTTGCATCATAAACAAAAATGCACACAATGCCATCCTCAGATTTACCGAACGAAACCGTTACCTGCCAGGAATACGAAATTTTATCGGTTTTAAACATGAGTTTATTCTCTATAACCGTCCCGACCGCATTGAGGGGGATGCCAAAATGAGCCGCAAAAAGCTGTTTGAACTTGCTGCCGATGCGATTTATTCATTTTCAAAATGGCCGATAAAGGTGTGCCTCTATCTTGGTTTGCTGGGTGTGATTTTCTTCTTCGGAGCCATTGTTTATACACTGGTGTCAAAATTTTTGGGGCTTGCACCCACCGGATGGTCATCAACTTTTCTGGCTATCAGCTTTTTTGGTTCGGTGCAACTCACCTTTTTGGGATTGATAGGTGAATATGTTTACCGTATTTTTAAGGAAGTGCAAAACCGCCCGTTATATTTTATTCAGAAAATTTATGAATAAAATTGTTCAGGATGTAAATAGAAGAAACTTATTTTGGGTGGTACTGCTTATTGTTGCTGCCGCATTAATATTTCTGGCACCAAAAGCTGCCGTAAATGTTGACGAACAACTGCACTATCCACACGCAAAAAAGGTTGTAAACTGGTATTTTACTTTGGGAAAGGATAAAAGCTGTCTCGATACCCCGCAAACCAACCTTAAATATTACGGACAGTCGGTTGATAATTTTACTGCCCTGCTGAACAGAGTTTTCAATATAGAAAATGAATTTTTAACGCGTCATTACACAGGTGCATTTTTCTTCTGGCTACTTCTACTTTTTTCGGGTATTATGGCACACAAACTTACCGGCTCATGGGTGGTTTCGGTAATAACGGTTGCGTCACTTGTTTTTATGCCCCGCCTTTCAGGGCAGGCATTCGGGAACCTGAAGGATATTCCGTTTGCAACCGGTTATGTTGCCGGGCTGATTATGATTGTGCAGTTTTTAAGGGAGTTTCCCCGGCCAAAATGGAAAACATCGGTTCTGCTGGGACTCACGGTGGCATTTACCGTATCGGTTCGTGCCGGCGGTTTTATCCTGTTTGCATATACCGGTCTTGGAGTAATTTTATATTTTATTCTCAAGCCTTCATCCTTAAAGCAAATATTTGCTGACAGGCCGCTTTTCACAAAACTTCTGATGCACGGAGCAGTAATACTTGTAACCGGCTATTTTGCCGGACTGCTTTTTTGGCCCTATGCACTGCAGAATGTGCTGATTAATCCGGTTAAAAGCCTTGGTGTTATGGAACATTACAAGGTCAATATTCATCAGATTTTTAACGGCGAAATAACGTGGAGTACCCTGCTGCCATGGTACTATCTGCCAAAATGGATATTAATTTCAACACCTCTTTTTGTGCTGACAGGGTTTTTAATTTTTTCGGTACTTTTTACAATTGATGTTTTTCGTGAAAAAATTAAAGTCAAACGACTAATAGAACCGGGATTTATATTGTTTTCGGTTCTGTTTCCGGTTGTGTATGTAATTGCCATTAAATCCAATTTATACAGCGGAGTAAGGCAGATGCTGTTTGTTTTTCCGCCCGCCGCAATATTAGCTTCAGCAGGTGTTTACCGCCTGATTTCAGTTTTACACAGAAAAAATAAACTTGCCGGAATTGCTGCTTGTGCAGTTTCTGCCGTTGTTCTGGTTATGCCCGTCAAACATCAGATTATAACTTTTCCTGCCGATTACATCTATTTTAACTTACTTTTCGGAGGAAATAAAAATGCCTGGGGAAATTATGAGTATGACTACTACTTTCATGCACTGAAGCAGCCCGCCGAAGATTTAACAGCACTGGCTAAAGATGAAAATATTACGGTTGCCATGAACTGCAACCTGTACAACTACTTTGAAAATCATTCCAACATCAGTTATGTATATACTCGTTTTCTGGAACGAAGCTCGGCTAACTGGGATTATGCCGTTTTCGGAATAAATTATATTCATCCGCACCTACTGAAAAATAATTTATGGCAGTGCGCCGGAACGCTAAAAACATATTATCACATGGGCAATCCGGTTGCAGTTCTTGTTAAAAGAACAGATAAAATGGATTTTCTTGGAATTTCTGAAATAAAAAACGGAAATTTGCAACTGGGAGCCGGTATATTGAAAAATGCAATTAAGGAAGATCCCGAAAATGTGTGGATGTATGTAAATCTGGCTCAGGCAAAGTTAAAGCTTGGTGATTTTGAGGAGTTTGAATATTATCTTGGCAAAGGAAAAGAGATTCATCCGTTTTATGAACCGCTTTTTTTGCTGGAAACAGAATATTTATATAATAAAGGTGAATTTAAGAGAGCACATTCGGCATTACGGCAATTATTAGAAATAAATCCCAGATATTTACCGGCCCGCCGGTTTGTTGATTTGCTGAATGAAAATTTGATAAAAGATTAAACAAATAAATTAAAAGTTATAAAAAATGAAGACATTCAATAGATTTTTTTCTGCGGTTACAGCCGTATTAATGAGTTTCCCCTTTTTTGGTACAGCTCAGAATGAAGGTACCTACATTGACAACCTTGGAGTTCAGGACAGCTCTTACATGGAGATTGATCTGCTTGCCGGAACATCGCAAAGTTCAGGCTCAGGTTCTGCAACAACGGTTATTATTATTGTTGCTGTGGTAATTATACTTGCAGGTGTATTCTTTTTTGTAAGAAAAAAGAAAAAGAAATAATACCGATTGGAAAAATATATGTTATTCTGACAACAACTGTTTAAAGAATATTATTCGGGCTTAAAACTCTGGCTGGCAAGGTGTTTTAAAAAGAATAAGGCAGCTTCTGAAAGCTGCCTTAAAGCCATGAAAACAATTAAACAATGTTCAGAAAACAGAAAACTAATGACAATTTAATCAAATTGTCATTATATCTTTTTCTTTAGCGACTACTAAAGTATCAATTTTTTTCACATAATCATCAGTAAGCTTCTGAATTTCTACTTCCGCATCTTTTTGACGGTCTTCCGAAAGTCCGGTTTTAAGTAATTTCTTCAAATTGTCATTGGCATCCTTTCGTGCAGCACGTATGCTGATTTTGGCATTTTCGCCTTCCTGACTTGACTGTTTTACTAACTGCTTTCTTCTGTCCTCGGTAAGTACGGGAATATTTATGCGGATAATTTCACCGTTGTTTTCGGGATTGAAACCCAGATTTGCCGCCATAATTGCTTTTTCAATAACCGGGATTAAATTTTTCTCCCAGGGCTGAATTGCAATTGTGCGGGCATCGGGTGTACTCAGGTTTGAAACCTGATTAAGCGGGGTTAGTGAACCGTAATAATCTACCTGAACACCCTCCAGCATGACAGGGTTGGCTTTTCCTGCCCTGATATGGAGCAGCTCTTTTTCAAGGTGCTTTATAGCTCCCTCCATTCTTTCAGTGCAATAATCAATTATAAATTCTACATCTTCATGCATTGTTCAAATATCTTTATTGAAAATTCTGGTTCAGAAGCAAATATAGAAAAAATATTTAAATGAAAATTTTTTATTTTTTTGTTTGGTTAAAAATGCAGAATCCGATTAAAATACAATGGTTCCGATTTTCTCTCCGGAAATGATTTTTTTCAGATTCCCCGGTTTATCCATATTGAAAACAAGAACGGGAAGGTTATTTTCCTTGCAAAGAGTTGTGGCAGTTAAGTCCATTATGCGCAGGTTACGGTTATAAACTTCATCGAAGCTGATTTTATCAAATTTTTCAGCATCCGGGTTTTTTTCCGGGTCATCGGTATAAACACCGTCAACCCGCGTTCCTTTCAGCATAATTTCGGCTTCTGTTTCCACTGCCCGCAATGCACTTGCCGTATCGGTTGTAAAAAAGGGATTTCCGGTTCCGCCCGCTATAATTACAATTTTCCCGTTTTGAAGAGCTTCCAGAGCTTTTTCCTTTGTGTAAAATTCACCTACAGGCTCCATCCTGATTGAGGTAAAAACAGTTGATTTTACTCCTTTACCTTGCAGTGCCGAACTGAGTGCAATACTATTTATTACTGTTGCAAGCATTCCCATCTGGTCTCCCTTAACCCTGTCAAATCCCCGGCCTGTGCCTGCAAGCCCCCTGAAAATATTACCGCCGCCAATTACAATACCTGTCTGTACCCCCATTTTTGAAATTTCTGCAATTTGTTCTGCATACTCATCAAGTATAACTTCGTCTATCCCGTATTTGCGGCTTCCTGCCAGTGATTCGCCGCTCAGCTTAAGTAAAATGCGTTTGTATTTTATCATAGGTTCTGCTTTTTTATATGATTTCTATTCCCCCGGCTTTACAAAGTTCAACACTGAGTTCGCTCAGCTTGTACTTTTGTATTTTACCGCTTGCGGTCATTGGATATTCTTTAACGAAGAAAATATACTTTGGTATTTTAAAGCGTGCTATTTGTCCTCTGCAAAAGTCCGTTATTTCCTCTTCGGTGATACTTTGTCCGTTTTTAAGTTTAATGAATGCACCCACCTGTTCACCGTATTTAGGGCTCGGAACACCGGCAATCTCCACTGCTTCTATCTGAGGCAGCTGATAGAGGTAATTTTCAATTTCGCGCGGATAAATATTTTCACCGCCTCTGATAATCATATCTTTGATTCGTCCGGTAATTTTAAAGAATCCATCTTTTGTTTTAACTGCCAGATCGCCCGAATGAAGCCATCCGTTTTCGTCAATAACGCAATTTGTTGCTTTGGGATTATTGTAATATCCCTTCATTACGTTGTATCCGCGGCAGCAAATCTCTCCCTGCTCTTCAGGCTGACATTCCTCACCGGTTTCCGGATTTACTATTTTAACTTCAACGTTTGGATATTCGTAGCCAACGGTTGTGGCACGAACCTCGGGTGAATTGTGAGTGCGTGTGGCAGTCATTCCCGGTGATGATTCGGTTAAGCCGTAAACTATGATTATATCCTTCATGTTCATTTTCGTCATCACCTGATTCATGGTTTCAATGGGACAAAGTGCTCCTGCCATAATTCCGGTGCGAAGTGAGCTTAAATCGAACATATCGAACATAGGATGATTCAGCTCTGCAATAAACATGGTCGGAACACCATTTAAAACCGTACATTTTTCCTTTTGTACCGATGCCAGAACCATTAAAGGATCAAACTCCTCGTTAAAAACCATTGTTGCCCCGTGAGTCAGTATTGAGCAAAGCGAAAGAACACATCCGAAACAGTGAAACATAGGCACACAAACCAGCAATCTTTCATCCGGTGTATAATTCATGCACTGTCCGGTTGCAAGCCCGTTGTTCAGAATATTGTGATGGGTCAGCATCACACCTTTAGGAAAACCGGTTGTTCCGGAAGTATACTGCATGTTTACCACATCCTGACAATCGATGGTTTCCTTAATGCTTTCCAGTTCCGAATCGTCAACATGATTACCCAGCAGAATAAGTTCTGCCGTGTTGAACATTCCCCTGTGTTTCTCCTGGCCGATAAAAACCACATCCCTCAGTTCAGGAAACTTTTTGCTTTTGAATTCTCCCCTTGCATGTTCCTTTAATTCAGGAATCAATTCGAAAACCATACTTACAAAATCGCTGTCGCGGTAGCCGTCGGCAAGGCAGAGAACATTTATGTCGGCATTCTTAAGCAGATATTCCAGTTCTGAAAGTTTATAACTCGTATTGACAGTAACCAGAATTGATCCGATTTTTGCCGTGGCAAACATAAATGTGGTCCAGTCGGGAACATTTTTAGCCCAGATTCCGACTTTATCACCCGGTTTTACTCCTAAATATAAAAGTCCTTTTGCAAGATTATCAACACGTTGGTTAAACTGGGAATAGGTAAAACGCAAATTACGGTCAGGGTAAACCATAAACTCCTTGTCGGGTGTTTCAAATGCCCATTTTTCAAGAATTCCCCCTAATGTATAGTCAATAAGCTGCATGAAATAAAAGTTTCAGAGTTTTTGGTTTTTTTGAAAATTTTAAAATGGTGTGTAAACAACCGCCAAAATTTTTGCCGGTTTGTCATTTGCCGCATGCACATTGTGTGCAATTACAGAATCCATATAGATACTGTCACCTTTGTTAATCTGAAAAATGTCTTTCCCGTAGTTAATTTCAACACTTCCTTCAAGAACGTAAATAAATTCTTCACCTTCGTGCGATGACAATTTATAATCGATTCCTTTTGAAGGTTCGATATCGACAATAAACGGCTCCATGTGCCTTCCGGCCTTGTCCTGTGCCAATGAAAAGAAGTTCAGGTGCTCACGTGAAGATTCATCTTTTGTTGAAAAGCTGTAGCTTGACTTTTCTTCGCCGGCCCTGACTATTACCGGGCCTACATAATTCTGGTCGTCAAGAAAAGTTCCGGTTCGTACACCAAGTGCTCTCGAAATTTTTATCAGATGTCCTAAAGATGGCATTATGCCGTCATCTTCAATTTTAACAATCTGCTGAATGTCAAGATTTGCCTTCAGTGCCAGGTCTTCTCTCGATATCTGCCTGAATTCCCGGAACTCTCTGATTTTTATTCCTACAATATTTTTATCCATTATATCAAATTTTAAAGCCACTTTACAAATTTGAAATCCTGACGATGGGCAAGCCCGTCGTTTTTAGGATAAAGCCTGAATCCGT
Organism: uncultured Mariniphaga sp.; assembly: GCA_964643695.1. Taxonomy (GTDB): domain Bacteria; phylum Bacteroidota; class Bacteroidia; order Bacteroidales; family Prolixibacteraceae; genus Mariniphaga. The sequence continues at coordinate 15,735 of CAZXTX010000003.1, forward strand.
AATTAAAGGAACCCGGATGATCAGGTTTATAATTAAGTTTGAATCTGCAAATGAAATTTTCACAACTTTCCACTTCAAATTCAATCTTTTCAACCAAACTAAGGTCGGTTGTTTCGGTTATTCCATTGCTTGTAACAATAAGTTCAAGCCCCACATCATTGCTGCTCAGCCCTTTCAGGTCAACTTCAACTGCTATCGGGTATTCATGCCCAACTGTCAGTACATTACCTATACCGTCTGACATTTCAGTATTTTTCACTTCAATCTGATTCCAGACAGAGCTGATTTTATCTTTCCATACAGCAAGTTCCTTTGCCTTACTGAAATTATCTGCAATAATATTTTGGGTTCTTTCGTACTGCGGCAGGTAATATCGGTCCTGATAGTCGCGCATCATTCTTCCGGTGGTAAAATGAGGTGCAATCTGTGCTATGGTATTTTTTATAATGTCAATCCATTCAACCGGTACACCTTCACTGTTTTTACCGTAAAATTTCGGTATTACCTCATCTTCAAGAATTTTGTAAATTAATTCGGCATCCAGTTCGTCCTGAAAATCCTGAACATCATAAGTGCGCTCGGCAGGCAGTGCCCATCCGGCTTCATTTTTGTAACCTTCAACCCACCAGCCATCAAGTACGGAGAAGTGAATTGTTCCGTTCATAACACCTTTCATACCGCTTGTGCCGGAAGCTTCGAGCGGGCGGGTTGGTGTGTTAAGCCACACGTCAACACCCTGAAGCATAATTTTTGCAAGGTTGATGTCGTAATTTTGTAAAAACAAAATCTTTCCCCTGAATTCAGGCCTCTTTGAAATTTCAACAATATATTTTATCAGATCCTGGCCTGCTTTGTCGGCAGGGTGTGCTTTTCCGGCAAAAAGAAACTGAACCGGCCTTTGCGGGTTATTTACAATTTTGGATAACCTTTCAAGGTTTCTGAACAGCAAATGTCCGCGCTTATAAGTTGCAAATCTGCGTGCAAATCCGATTGTAAGTGCATTCGGATTCAGTTTACCCATAATTTCGGAAATCAGTTTGGGATTTTCATTCCGTTTTGTCCAGTTATCTGCAAAACGCTCTATAATATAATCAATCAGCTTTTCGCGCAGCGAGTTTTTCAAATTCCATATCTGATTTTCAGGAATCTGGTAAATACGGCTCCATGTATCAAAATCCAGCTGATTTTTCGGGAAATCCTCTCCAAAATACTGTCTGTGAATTTTTTTCCATTCCTGAGCAGTCCATGTTGAATAGTGAACTCCGTTGGTTACATAACCTACTTCAATCTCTTCTTCCAGAAATCCCTGATACAATGACTTCAGAACGCCTTTGCTCACATCTCCGTGAAGTTTGCTTACACCATTTATTCCCTGTGAAAGGTTTGATGCAAGATAGCTCATGTTGAAATGGTCTTCGTACCGGTTTGCTTTTCCGAGCATTAAAAAGTCATTCCATTCAAATCCAAGTCCTGTGGCATAGCTTTCCATAAAATATTTAAACTTATCATCATGAAAAGAGTCATGACCGGCAGGAACCGGTGTATGTGTTGTAAATACAGTGGATGAGCGAACCACTTCTTTTGCTTCAGATATACTTAAATTGTCTTTTTTCATAATGTCTGACAGGCGCTCAAGTCCTATAAATGCAGCGTGCCCTTCGTTACAGTGATAAATATCAGATTCGTATCCGAGTTTGTTGAGTGCTCTTATTCCGCCGATACCGAGAAGAATTTCCTGCTTCAGACGGTTTTCGTTATCCCCGCCGTACAAATGGTGAGTAACTACACGGTCCTGATCCTGATTTTCATTAACATCGGAATCGAGGAGATAGAGTCTTACCGAACCTACATTTACCTGCCAGATACGTGCCGTCATGACACGTCCCGGAAGTTCGACCTGAATAGTCTGCCATACTCCGTTTTCATCAACAACAGGCTGAACCGGTATTTTTGAAAAATCCTGAAATTCGTAATTTGAAATTTGTTCGCCATTCAAATTCAACACCTGTTTGAAATAACCATATCTGTACAAAAGGCCTACTGCCGTCAGATTAACTTTCATGTCACTTGCCTCTTTCAGAAAGTCGCCGGCAAGCAAACCCAGTCCTCCCGAAAATATTTTCAACGAGTCGTGAAGCCCGTATTCCATGCTGAAATATGCAATTCTTGGATTACTGAGTTCTTTTCTCTCATCAAGATAAGCCTTTAACCGGCTGTAAGTATCATTCATTTTTGAAACGAATTCCTGATCTTTCTCAAGTTCAAGGAAACGCTTGTAACTTACTTTTTCGAGCAGGATTACAGGATTGTTTTCATGTTTCTCCCATAATTTTTCGTCAATATATCTGAATAATTCGACTGCCTGTGAATTCCATGCCCACCATATATTTTTGGAAATTTCGCGGAGAGGCTCAAGGCTTTCCGGAAGGTGTGATTCAACAATAATTCTTTTCCATAAAGGTTGCCCGTTGTCCGGCCAGTTTATATTTTTTTTGGAATTTGTTTTCATTGTTTCTATTTAATCTTTTAATTAATTACAAAAAGTGCAAAAATAAGCTTTCTATTTACAACTTACGGAAATTGCAGATGAAAATGAGTTCCAGTTAACATAGCCTGAGAATCATTGCTTTTTCTTTGTGTTTCTTGATTTTTTTCGTGCTTCGGGCTGATGAAAATGGTGAAGTTCGCTTTCCATTCGTTTTATTTTCTTATCTTTTTCTTTCAGTAATTTATGTAATGCCGCCAGCTCGTGTTCGGTTTCACTTTCGGGTGTAACCGCATTTAGCCGCAATTTAAAGTCACTCAGAATATTCATGTAGTTTATAAAGGCTTCAAACGGCGATTCAAACGGATTTGAGGGTTTATCAATTTCACTGTCTGAAAAGTATTTGGTTGACATGTAGTAAAAATGGTCACCCGACTGCAAATAATTCCAGTCTTTCATCAAATCCGGTTTTTCACATATTGCCATTCTGTTTTCGAGGCTGTAAAGTTTTTCGAAAGCCTCTTTTTGCATTTTATTTCCATGCCATGCTGTCAAATCACGTTCATCGTCTGCCCACGATATGGGATGTGTAACACTTACCACCGACACCGGCTGAAGCTGTTCAATTACCTCTGAGGGTGTGGAAAGTCTGAGTGACTTATCGTTTGCCGCAAGAGTGATAAACTGTTCTAAAAAACTGAAAATACCGCTTTCCGCCGGCTGAATCCCGCCAAATGTTTCATAGCTCAAAAACAGGTTTACCACCTCTTCGTTAGGGTCAAGTTTGTTTAACCAGCCAATAAATTTTTCGGCTGTCAGCGGGTACTCTGACCAGTTTTTATTTGAAAAGCGAAATGAAATATCATCACTCAGTTTGAAATTCCGCATTAATACCTTCAAACGCGGGTTTAGTGCGTTTACATATAAAAAGTTGGGACTTTTCCATCCCAGCACATGTCTGGCACCTTCGGTAAGAATGCCTTTGTAACCCATCTGGTAAACCTGATTTCCAATTTCATCAGAATAAATCATTTCGGTATTTCTGAAAACCTGCGGTTTCATTCCAAACAGCTCTGTTATTTTCTTTTGATGAAGTTTTACCTGTTGTTCAAACAGAGCTTTGCTTTTTAATGAAGAAAGGGAGTGTGAATACGTTTCAGAAAGAAATTCGACACAACCTGTTTCGGCAAGCTCCCGAAATGATTCAATAACTTCGGGCGCATACAGTTCAAACTGCTCCAAAGCCGTGCCTGTTATGGAAAATGCAACTTTAAACCTCTCTTTCAGTTTTTTTGCGAGTGACAGCAAAATCCTGTTGGCCGGCAGATAGCTTTTTTCGGCAATGTTTTTTAAAGTTGTTTCATTGGTATAATCGTCATAATAATAATGGTCATTACCTATGTCAAAAAATCTGTATCTGCGGTAATTTACCGGTTTGTGTACATGGAAAAACAAACATACCGACTTTGTATTCTGTTTCATTCTTTTTCAGTTAAACATTAAGCAAACTTTTATATATCTCTTTAACCCTTTTAGCTGAATTTGTCCATTTAAGTTCGCCAACTTCCTCTTTTCCGGTTTTTTTCAGATATTCAGAAAGTGCAGGGTATGAGAGCAGTCCGTAAATTGCATCAGCCATGGCATAAATATCCCAAAAGTCAATTTTTATGGCATGCTCCAGAATTTCGGAAACACCCGACTGGTTTGATATGATAACCGGCACGTCGGCCTGCATTGCCTCCAAAGGAACTATACCAAAAGGCTCGGACACTGACGGCATGACAAAAACATCAGTCATCTGGAACATCTGTTGAACATCGTCTCCCTTTAAAAAGCCGGTAAAATGAAATTTATCTGCAATTCCGAGTTCTGCCACACGTTCCACCATTTCATCCATTTTGTCGCCGCTGCCTGCCATTACAAACCTTACACTGTCGATTTTCTTTAAAACCAAATATGCAGCCTCAATGAAATATTCCGGCCCTTTTTGCATTGTTATTCTTCCCAAAAAAGTAACCAGTTTTTCATTTATCCCTTTTGGAATTTTTAATGTTTCGCTCTTTTCTACAGGTTCAACCGCATTGTAAACAGTTTTAACTTTTTCAGGAGCAATTCCGTACTTTTCAATCACAGTTTTACGTGTAAAATTGCTTACGGTAATTATTTTGTCGGCTTTTTCCATTCCCTCGCGCTCAATTGCATAAACCGAAGGATTTACATCTCCGCCGCTGCGGTCAAAATCGGTTGCATGAACATGTATTACCAATGGTTTGCCGGACACTCTTTTAGCGGCTATTCCGGCAGGATATGCAAGCCAGTCGTGTGCATGAATAATATCAAAATTGTTATTTTTTGCAATTATTTCGGCAATCAGAGCATAGTTTCTTATCTCTTCCATAAGGCCGGGGCCGTAACTTCCGCTGAAATCAATCCTCATTCCGTCGGCTGTTTTCACAAAGCGCGGTTTGTTTTCATATCTTTTGTTTTTCAACTGCCAGAATTCCTCTTCACTGACGTATGGAATAATTTCCGAATTAACTTCAATATACTCAAACACTGCATCAGAATTCTGAAACTGAATCTGACTTTGAGTAACGGGAATCTTGTTTGCACCAATCAGATTGATTACCGAATGTTCCTCATCTCCAAATTCCTTCGGAACCACAAACAGAACCTGAATGTCTTTTAATTCTGACAATCCTTTTGTCAGTCCGTAACAGGCTGTTCCCAAACCTCCCGAAATATGCGGGGGAAACTCCCATCCAAACATCAGTACTTTCATCGTAGTTTTATTTGAAATTATGTAACATATCAAGTGAATTTATAACACCTGCCACGTTCCAGGCCTGCGAAACTGCACCTTTTGCCTTATGCGGCGGGTCTCCGTTGTACATTTCCGAAAGTGTACCGATACAATGTTCGGTAACTGTTTCTTCAAAAGATTCCAATATTTGTCTCACATAGGAGATTCCGCTTTCTCCGTGTACTGAAAAATATGCTTTAACAAAAAACTGTATCAGCCACGGCCATACTGCTCCCATGTGTATTGCCGCTTCCCGTTTGTCTGGGGTTCCCTCAACCTCGCCGATATATCTGAAATGGTCAGGCGACAATGTTCTCAAACCCCTGGAGGTTAAAAGTTTCTTTTTGGCTTCATTTAAAATAAGGTTCTTATGTTCTCCTGAAAGCGGTGAAAAATCCATGGCCGAAGCAATTACCATGTTGGGCCTCACTGCCCAGTCCGGAATTCCGTCTGTTACAACATCGGCAAGATGCCCGTGGTCAGAATTCCAGAATGTTTTTAAAAATGCGGAACCAACTTTTCCGGAATATTCTTTCCACTCTTCCGTAAACTTCGTATCACCTGCAAGTTTAGCCATTTCAAGTGCAAAAACTATTGCGTTATACCACAGTGCATTTACCTCAACTGCAAGTCCTGTACGCTGAACAACCGGTTTACCTTCGGAATAGGAGTCCATCCATGTGAGTGCCGTATTTTCCTTTTCTGCATAAATAAGGCCTTCATCGGTACTTCTGATAAAGCCGTGAACAGAATTACGGTAGGCATTCAGGATTTCCTTTACGGTGCTGGAATAGTTAAACCATACTCCGCGGGGTGAGCGATGCGAATTTGCAAATTGCTGAACAGCCCAGATAAACCACAATGACGCATCGGCTGAATTATACTCAGGATGGCTACTGTGAATGTTGTCTGGAAACAGTCCGTTATGCAGATATTTTTTGTATGTGTTCAATACTTTTACAAAAAGTGTTTGTTTGCCGTATGCTTTTGCAAGTCCGGGCAGTGAAATAAAGGCTTGTCTGGAAATGCTGTCGTACCACGGGAATCCGGCTATAATTGCGGTTTCGCCCCTGTTCTGGCGGATAAATTGATTGCCTGCATTTTTTAATGATCCCAAAAATGTTAATCTGCTGCTCCTTTTTTTCTGAATTTTTGTAAACCGCTGTTTGAGTGAAACGGGCTGTGCCTCTTCAGTTCCGGCAGCAAAAATCAGTGATTCGCCCGGTTTTGCCAGCAGTTCAAAATAGCCGGGCACAAACAGGTCTTCAAGATATTCATAACCTCTGTTAAGCTCCTTCAGGTATTCGATATTATAATACCAGCAGGGTGCGGGAATAAACTCATTTTTATTGCTGAACTGCATGAACAGAGTGGGATAATCCTCATATAGCTTAGTGCTGATTCCATTAGGCACTTTATTGTATTTTGAGTTTACAAACATATTTGCCTTACTCAGCTGATGAATATTTCTGAAAGCAAGAAAGGGTTTGAATCTTAATGTTACCGGTTCTGAGTTGTTTTCGAGGGTGTACCGGATAAGAACCTGTTCTTTTTTTTCAACCAGCAGCCTCTCCATTATTATCCTGATATTTCCCACCCGGTAAGTAGTACGCGGCGGATAGTTAAACTCGATATCCTGAATATATTTATGTCCCTTTGGTTCGTATGTACCTCCCTTATACCGGTGAATTCCAAGATTAAATTCATCTTTCCCCTGAATTATCGAGACATCAAGGGAAGAGAGCAAAACATGCTTTTCGCCACCAAAGTTTCTGACTGGTGCAATTAAAAGTCCGTGATATTTTCTTGTGTTACAACCGCTCAGGGTTGTGCTTAAATATGAGCCGGCCTGATTTGACCGTAAAATTTCCCTGTTTAGCGAATATTCTAAATTTATAAGTTGTTCTTTATCAAAATTGAAATAGCTCATTATTAATATTTTATTCCTGTTTAATACTTTTTATCTCTTTCGAAAAATAGTCTTCTTCAAATTTAAGATTCAGAAAATTATATTTCTTTTTCAGATTGACGGTTTCTTTCAGGCTCAGTTTTATAAAGGCAGAGTACTCATTTGTAAACTTGTTAAACGGTTTATGGTTCACGGCATTAATAATATTTTTTACCTTTTCTGAAACTTTCAGGCTCTCTTTGTCAATCAGTGACGACTGAAACTTTTCCCAGATATGGTTAACCGCCGGTTTTGAAAGGTGAATCATATCTTCATCGTAAAACCGGTAGTCGCGCAGTTCATCCATAACAATTTCATAAGCCGGAAAATAATTGCATTTATCCTTTCCAAATTCACTTATTACCGAATCAACTGCCAGAAGCAGTATTGCCTTGCTCAGCTGATTTTCAACCATGCCGTCTTTGCGGTGCCTTATGGGGCTTACCGTAAATACTATTTTTAAATCAGGATTGAATTTCCACAATTCGCCGAGCAAAATTCTGTATTCTTCAGCAATTTCTTCAGATTTCAACCTGAACCTGCGGAATTCACGGTCGGGTATTTTGTGACAGTTTGAAACGATTTTCCCGCTTTGTAAATACTCATAAACCCATGCCGTTCCAAAAGTAATAAACAGAAAAGATGCATTTTTAAGAAACTGTGATGAGAAAGCAATCCGATCGTTTATTTTTGCGAGAGCCTCCTCTTTTTCCGGTGACGAGAACCGGCTGTGGTGAAAAAAGCTGTGCCAGAGCCCGTTATTATAAATCAGCTCAGTTTCATCAAATTTTTTATTCTGAATAAGAAATCTCAAACCTTTTGCAATTGAAACCGGATTGTATAATATTCCGAACGGATTGATGTCAGAAGGAAACTTCAGGCTCTCCATTCTTTCACCGATATTTTCGGTAAAGCAGGAACCCATAAACATATTTTTATGCAGATAACCTGTTTGCCATGCAAATTTTACTGTTTCAACTTCCGTTCTGAATTTCATTCCGTTTTATTTAATTTTTTTGAAATCGGTTTTTTTCAGAACCAGTGCCGTTCTTGCCGGCAGATAAAGTTTCAGATAGTGCTGGCTTGTAATTCCGCCGCTTGGAAGCGTGTAATACGGAATATCCTCGTCAACCCTGTCATAGCCTCCGAAAATTCCGGAATCGGTACTCAGCACAATCTGATATTTGCCCGGCCCGAGCGGAATTCCGTAATCGGTGAATGATTGTACGGGATTAAAGTTGAACACAAAAAGGAACAGTCCACGGTGATAGGCAAGAACCTTATCGGGTTTGTTTTCCATAACAAAATCAACCGGCGGAATCGTCAGCAGTTTGTTTTCGCTTATCAGCCTAATCATTGCTTTGTCAAAATCGTACAGCCAGTGGTATTTCAGTTCGGGATTATCGGCAATACTCCATATTCTCCGGCAGTGGTTGTATGACCAGCCGTTTCCCTCGCGCGGGAAGTCAATCCATTCGGGATGCCCGAACTCATTTCCCATAAAGTTGAGATATGCCCCTCCGGCAGTTGTGGCAGTAATCAGCCTTATCATTTTGTGCAGTGCTATACCTCTTTCAACAATATGATTGGGCTGATCCTTGCGCATACTGAAATACATCTCCTTGTCAATCAGCCTGAAAATTATCGTTTTATCGCCAACCAGTGCCTGATCGTGCGATTCGGCATAGCTAACCACTTTTTCATCCAGCCGTTTTGAAGTAAGATTGTAAAAAATATCACCAACCTCCCAATCTTCATCCTGTTTTTCCTTGATAATTTTAATCCAGTAGTCGGGCACACCCATAGCCATCCGGTAGTCGAACCCCATTCCTCCCGACTGAAGTGAAACCGCCAGGCCGGGCATTCCGCTCATATCCTCGGCAATTGTCACCGCATTGGGGTTAACCTCCTTTATCAGTTTGTTTGC
>CAZXTX010000003.1:24997-26323 GCA_964643695.1 uncultured Mariniphaga sp.
CGGGTTCCGTCATATTTACCGAGTCCCTCAACTTCATTTTTTACGGCGTGTGAGTGCACAATATCCATAATAACTGCCAGTCCCATACCATGTGCCTCATCAATCAGGTGTTTCAGGTCGTCAGGTGTTCCAAAGCGCGATGATGGTGCAAAAAAGCTTGAAACATGGTACCCGAAACTGCCATAATACGGATGCTCGGGAATTGCCATCAGCTGAATGGTGTTGTAGCCGTTTTCCTTTATTCGCGGCAGCATAAATTCCCTGAATTCGTTATAGGTGTGAACGCGCCCCTCTTCGCCCGACATGCCGATATGAGCCTCGTAAATGAGCGGCGGTTCGGTAACTCCTTTAAAATCTTTGTTTTTCCATCTGAATTTTTCGTTGGGATGCCACACACTTGCATTAAAAGTCAGAGTTTCGGGGTCCTGCACCACATAATTTGCCCAGGCGGGTATCCGCTTTCCGAAATCAAGTGCCCAGTGGGTTGAAAGCGCATAAAGATTGCCATGATGCAATTGTTCCTCTTTCAGGTTTAACTCCCAGATTTCGTTTCCAACCGGATTAAATTCATATTCAGGTTTTTCTTCCCAGTTGTTGAATGAGCCTACAAGAAAAATATGTGTTGCATTTGGCACCCATTCACGTATTGTCCAGCCTCCTTGGGATTTGTGAAGTCCGAAGTAAAGGTGTCCGCCGGCAAAATCGAAAAGTGATTTCCCGCCGGTAAGCTCTTTTTCCTTACTGCGGGCAGCTTCAATGCGTCCAATTATTATATCGGCATAGGGTTGAAGCCAGATATCATCGTAAACAAATTTGGGTAACTTCTTTTTCATGATCCTTTCTTTAATGAATAGGTTCTTAAAAATAGACAGTATTGGCTTAATTCTGAAATATTCAGTAAAAATAGTAGAGAATTTTAATCAAATATATGATTTCAGGCTTGTGTGGCCTATCTGTTCAATTACTGTTAAATCCCTGATTACATTATCTTTTCTTTTTGAAAATACCCTTGATTGACTGCCAGACGCCTTTTTTCTCCTCAACACGTTCGGGATGCTGAACATCACGAAGTTTTTCCTCTTTTGTTTTTCCTGCAAACAGTCTGTCCAGCAGATAGTCGGGGCGTTCAATTTCAAGAACTTCCCTGTACCGCGGAATATTCAGGTCAGCAAGCAGTTCCTCATTCAGTGACGGGAATTTAGCCTGACTCATTTGCCTGTATTTGCTGCCGGCATAAAGCTTTTCATAAAATCTGCCAACTATCGGCAGTGCCATATAGGAGCCCTGTCCGAAAGTGATTGTGCGGAAGTGGATTCCCGGGTCTTC
>CAZXTX010000003.1:26423-28784 GCA_964643695.1 uncultured Mariniphaga sp.
CCATATAGGAGCCCTGTCCGAAAGTGATTGTGCGGAAGTGGATTCCCGGGTCTTCGGCACCCACCCAGCTTCCGGTAATTAGGTTTGGTGTAAGCCCCACAAACCAGCCGTCGGACTGGTTTTGGGTTGTGCCGGTTTTTCCTGCAAAATCACCCGGAATGCGGTAAACAGTTCGTATTTTTGTACCTGTCCCTTCGTTAACAGCTGTTTTCATCATATGAGTAATTATGCGGCAGTTGACTTCATTAATGGCAGTTCCGGTTTTTACGGGGCGTTCAAATTCAGTCAGCAAATTACCTTCATTATCTGAAATCGATACCAGATAGTAGGGGTTTATCCTCGTTCCTCCGTTCAGAATGGTTGTATATGCAAAAAGTAGTTCTTTCAGGCTGATTGATGCAACCCCCAATGCCAGCGAGGGAACCTGCGGCAGATCGGATTCGATACCAAGCTGCCGTACCGTTGCAATTACATTTTCAATGCCGGTTTCAATCATAACCTGTGCGGCAACCGTGTTTACCGATTGCGAAAGTGCACCTTCCATTGAGTAGTAGCCGTCATATTTTCCGTTTGAATTGCCGGGCGACCAGTTGTTGTACTCTTTGTAAACTTTCTGCTCTGCTGTAAAATAGGTAAAAGGGCTTATCCCCTTTTCAAGTGCCGACAGATAGACAAACGGTTTAAATGTTGAGCCGACCTGTCGCTCTGAAAGAACATGGTCATATTTAAAAAAGCGGAAGTCAATGCCGCCTACCCAGGCTTTTAAGTCGCCTGTTTCGGGCTCAATTGCCAGAAGCCCCGCATTTAAAAATTTCAGATAGTGTTTCACGGAATCCAGCGGTGTGGTTTCGGCAGTTTCCAGTCCGTCCCATGTAAAAAGTAATGTTGTTATCTTCTGATTGAAGGCCTCTTCAATTTCAGTTTCTGAAAATCCGGCCTTTTTCATTTTTATGTAACGGTCGGTACGTCTTATTGCACGCTGTAAAATAGAGTTGTCGCTGCGCCACGGATCTGCATTATGCCAGTGGTTGTCAAAGACTTCCTGCAGTTTTTTCATGTTTTCGGCAACCGACTGCTGTGCAAAAAGCTGAAAATCATAATTGAGTGTGGTTTCAATCTGCAACCCGTCGGTGTACAGATTCCAGGGTTCACCGTTCTCTTTGGTGTTGCCGGCACACCATTCCAGCAGTTCCGGTTTCAGCATTTCCACAAAATAGGGTGCCGGCCCCTCGTTAAATGAAATACGGGTATATTTGATTTCAAGCGGTTTTCCTTTATAAAGCATGCCTTCTTCCTCATTCAGATAGCCGTTGGCAACCATTTGTGAAATAACGGTGTTGCGCCTTTCCTTTGAGCGTTCGGGATAAAGGCGCGGATTGTAAATGTTGTTGGCTTTCAGCATACCGATTAAAACCGCCGCCTCGTCAACAGTCAGATCATTTGGTTTTTTACTGAAAAACCGCTCCGAGGCAACTTCAATACCGAAAATGTTCTCACCAAACGGAACTGTATTCAGGTAAAGTGTCAGAATCTCCTCTTTGCTGTAAACCCGTTCCATGCGGTAGGCAGTAATCGCTTCGCGCAGTTTGTTAACCGGCATTGAAAGAATTCCCAGATCGTTTCGCGGGAAAAGGTTTTTTGCAAGCTGCTGACTCAGTGTGCTTCCGCCGCCGGAGCTGCGGTTACCCAGCAGAATTGTTTTGAACATCACTCTCAGCAGTGCAATTTCGTCAATTCCGCGGTGTTCGTAAAAGCGGGAATCTTCGGTGGCAATCAGGGCATTGATTACATTTGGCGAAATTTTGTTAAATCCGGCATTGCTGCGGTTTTCGATATAGTAGCGACCCAGAAGCTTGCCATCGGCAGAATAGACCTCCGAAGCCAGCGGATTGTTTATTTCATGCAGCTGAGCGGAGGTTGGCACATGCCCGGTATATCCGAAAAAGACCACAAAAAACAGCACTGCTGCAGCAAAAATGCCTGTCAACAATAATATTCCGACATATTTCAGAATACGTCTGCCGATACTTTTTTTTGCTTTCCGGCGACTGCTTTTTTTACGGGTATTTTTGTTATGTGGCTTTTTCTTAACCATTTGCAGAATAATATATGCAAAGTAAACAAATATAACGGTTCATTTCCGTTTTGATTTTACTGCAAAAAAGTAAAAAATCTTAAAAACGGGGAGGATTTTAAGTGATATAAGGAGTTATAGTAAAGTTTTTGTAAAGGGATTGATTATTTACGGTTTTATCTGTCGTTCCCGTTGTACGGAACAGATATTTTTAATCTGACGGTTTCTGTGATTAACACAGCTGAAAGCATAGTTACACCTTGTTCTGTAAAGACATAAGGCAAAGT
>CAZXTX010000004.1:0-28555 GCA_964643695.1 uncultured Mariniphaga sp.
AAACGGATTGGCTTTTACAAAATGATGAGCGAATTGTTATTACAACACCCGACATTAATTCAATTTTGGGTGATAAACTTACGGCTTTCGCACCCAATACGACGGGTATTCCATACAACGCAGAAAAGGAAAAAGAAATTTTGAAACAATTATTTGACATTGGTAATTTGTTTGATTTACTGACGGATATAGATATTTTCAAACAATCGTTTTTGGATACAGCCAAAGACGAAATTGCATACCGGCCTGAACGAAAAATCAAATCGGTTGAGCAAGTTCTAAACGACATTATTGAAACTTCTTTGCTGATAGCGAAGAAAGACGTTTTAAAAACCGAAGATGAAAAAGCAAAGTTTGCTGAAATCAATACAGGCATAAACCAATTCCGACATTTTGTTTTTGTCGGAAAATTTGAAATTTTAGAAGCACAAGTTGCATCAGCAAAAGCAGCTTATTTGGCTTCCGTTATTTTGACGAATACCAACGAATTACAAAAGTTTAATGAAACAATTCCATTGGATAATTATCTAATAACCAACACAGATTACAACTTTCTAAACAAACGGCTGAAATTTGTAGCAAAAGGTGAAGCTCTTTTTTATTGGAATCAGACAATCAAACTACTGTCAAACCAAACAGACTAAAAGAAGCACGATTGTTCAATAGCCCGTTTGGCTTAAGCAACAGCAAATAATATTTTTCAATAATCGTCTGAACTTCTGTGCAAAGGACGTTTTAACTAAGGAATCTGCGTTTTGCATTTGGTTTGAAATTTCGATTAGAAATATTTTGCGAATAGTAGCAAAATATACTACTTTTAACAAAAAATATCTCAAATGATTTCTACTCAAAATTATAATAGAATGTCCGATTGGATTAACGATTGTCAATCCAGAGGAAAGTTGTCGTTTAGTTTAGTGGAAGTTAAATCAGTATTTAAAGACGATACCGATACTTCAATTAAGTTTGGTTTAAATCGTTTGGTACAGAAACAAAAAATAGTTTCCATTTTCAAAAGTTATTATTTAATTGTTCCGCCACAGTATTTTTCAAAAGGTATTTTGCCACCTGCCCTTTTTATTGACGGGTTAATGAAATTTCTGGAGCGTAATTATTATGTAGCTCTTTTAAATGCAGGCGCTTTGCATGGTGCAGGACATCAGCAGCCACAAGAATATTTTGTAATAACAGAATACCCCGTGTTACGGTCAACAAACAAACGTGGCATAAAAATCAATTATATCAGCACAACGCAATTTCCACCTGAAGCATTGATTGAAAAAAAGAAAACCGAAACAGGTTACATCAATGTTTCAAATCCTGTTTTAACGGCTATTGATTTAATCAATTATGAAAAACGAATTGGTGGTTTGAACCGTGCAACAACAGTAATCAATGAACTGTCAGAAAACATTAAACAAAAAGACATCACGCAGGGGTTGGTTGCCTACGCCAATGTAACTACTTTACAGCGTTTCGGCTATATTTTAGAAGAAGTATTAGGCAAACAAAGTCTATCTGACAAATTGTTTTCACTTTGTCAAAAAGCAGGCATAATATTTTATCAAATTCCATTAAAAGCATCGGGCGAAAAAGTGAAAGAACCGTTAAATGTAAAATGGAAAATCATAGTAAACACATATATTGAGACAGACGAATGATACCACAGGCATACATAACGGAATGGAGTAATTTTGTTCCCTGGAAAACGAATGAACAGATTGAACAAGATTTGATTATTTGCAGAGCATTGACAGAAATTTTCAGTAATAAATTTTTGGCAGACAGTTTGGCTTTCAGAGGCGGAACAGCTTTACACAAGTTGTATTTACAGCCTCAGGCACGCTATTCGGAGGATATTGATTTGGTGCAAATTCGTCCTGAACCAATTAAAAAAACCATACAACAACTCCAAAAAGCACTTTCATTTTTAGGAAAATCAAAAGTTACATCCAGGAAAGACAACAACACGATTTATTACAAATTTGAATCGGAATTTTCACCTGTTCAAATCCTGAAGCTAAAAGCAGAAATAAATTGCAGAGAGCATTTTACTGTTTTAGGCTGGGTGAAAAAGGCATTTGAAGTTCAGTCAGGTTATTTCACGGGTAAATGTGAATTGACAACTTATAAGTTGGAAGAATTATTGGGAACAAAACTCAGAGCATTGTACCAGCGCAGGAAAGGCAGAGATTTATTTGACCTTTGAAAAGCCTTGACAACAGCTAATCCCGATACTGATTTAATCATACAATGCTATAAGGAATATATGCGATTCTCGTTAGACAAACCTATTCCGACTAAAAAAGAATTTTTGTTGAACATAGGACGCAAGAAAACAGATAGTGAATTTTTAGGTGATACTGTTGCTTTGCTACGACCTGACGAAGATTACAATCAAGATGAAGCATTTGAAATTGTAATAGAAAAGTTGATTCGGAAAATGTGAGCCAAAATATAAAACATAATACCGATTTTTCAGGTATCCGAACTATTTTTATATTTAAAGAAAATTTAGAAAACCACAGACGTATAGTCGAAGAATAATTCCGGAGTTTTGGATTTCGGGAACAAAGAGGATTCTATACAGGATAATAAGTTTGGTTATAATTCAATATCTATAAAAATATGGACAGAAGAAGTTTTATCAGGAAAGCATCAGCCGGCACAGCCGGAATGGTTACCGCATTTCATCTGCCGTCAGTTGCACAAAACCGGAAAATCAGGATCGGGCTTATCGGTGCAGGATGGTACGGAATGGTGGTTGCAAAAGCCGCATTGAAAACCGGTGATGTGGAAATTGCCGCAGTTTGCGACGTTGATTCACTGCACATGCGAAACAGTGCCATTGAGCTTAACTCACTGCAAGGGAGCCGCCCCAAAGAGTTTAAAGATTACCGTGAATTGCTGAAAATGAAAAATTTAGAGGCAGTAATTATCGGAACACCGCCGCAGTGGCATGCCCTTCAGTTTGTGGATGCCTGCAAAAGAGGTCTGGATATTTACTGCGAGAAACCGCTGGCATATGATGTTGAGGAGGGAAAAGCAATGGTCAGGGCGGCGGAAGCAGCCGGAAATATTGTGCAGATTGGTTTTCAGAGACGGCAAAGTGCTGCGTTTCAGAAGGCAAAAGAGCTAATAAATGACGGTACAACCGGTAAAATTCATCATATCGGCGCACAAATTCATTATATTCCGGGTAATGAGGACACCACAGTTCAGGAACCGCCGGCAACCTTAGACTGGGATACATGGTGCGGACCGGCACCAAAACTGCCTTACCGGCCCAGTATCGGGCACAAGGCGTGGCGGCTGGAAAAGGAGTATGGCAACGGACATCTGGTTGACTGGGGAATTCACCATATCGATATTATCCGCACTATCATGGATTTTGACCTTCCGGCCAGGTACCATACCACCGGCAGTCTGGAAGTTCATAAAGGCAGAATGACCACCCCCGACACCCTGAATGCGGTTATGAATTTTGAAGGCTGTCCGGTATTGTGGCAGCACAGGCTGTGGGGGACAGGGGATTTTAATTCGCAGTATAACAACGGAATATTCTTTTATGGCGAAAAAGCCACTCTTTTTGCTTCCGACGACAGACTTATTCTGATGCCTGCCGGACGAAACAGCGAACAGCAGGTTATGGATATTCCGACTCCTGACGCACAGGACAGGCATGTTGCCAATTTTGTTGAGGCGGTAAAAGCTAAAAATAAAAATACACTCAGCTGCCGCATTGATGATGCTTGGAAATCAACAACAGCGGTTCAGCTTGCAATGGCTTCGTACTACACTGACAGTGAGGTTGTGTGGGATGCTGCTGCACAAAATGTTAAGGATAATCCGGCAGCTTCCGGCCTGATGGCAAGAAACTATCGCCAGGGATACAAAAGACCGGAATGACAGATGTTGAATATTAATTTTAAACTAATCAAAATGAGGATATTAAGTGTTGCTTTTTTCTTTCTGATTTCATTTACGGCTTTTTCGCAGAAAGGAGATATAACAGCTAAAAATGCTGAAATTGAAAAAGCAGGAACGGGTTATTCATTTACTGAAGGCCCGGCAGAAGCTGCTGACGGAAAAGTCTATTTTACCGACCAGCCGAATGACAGGATTTATGTTTGGGATGAAAAAAAAGGTGTCTCGTTATGGCTGGAAGGCACACTTCGCTCAAACGGGATGATTTTTGATAAAAAGGGCAGACTGTTTACCTGTGCCGATATGTATAATCAGCTTGGCTATTTTGATGCTGACAAACAGTTTCATCTGGTTTATGAAGGGTATGGCGGTAAACTCCTGAACGGTCCGAATGATGTGTGGGTTGCACCTGACGGCGGTGCTTATTTTACCGATCCTTATTATCACCGGAACTGGTGGACCGAAGGCCGCGGTGAGGAACAGGAGGTCAGGGGAGTTTATTATTTAAGTCCCGAAGGTGAAATTACACTGGTTATTGATGATTATAAACAGCCCAACGGACTGGTGGGAACACTCGACGGTAAAACTTTGTATGTGGCGGACATCAACGACAGAAAAATATGGAAATACGACATCCGTGCAGACGGACTGCTTGATAACAAAACATTTTTTGCTCCTCACGGGTCAGACGGAATGACAATTGACAGAAAAGGAAATGTCTATTTAACTATGGGGAAAGTATGGGTATATTCGCCGGCAGGAGAGCTGATACAGGAAATTGAATTCCCTGAAAGTCCGTCAAACATCTGTTTTGGAGGCAAAAAGAAAAACATACTATTTGTAACCGCACGAAAATCAGTATATACATTAAAAACCAAAATGAAAGGAGTAAATTAATGATTAACGTAGTAGTACTTGGATTTGGATTTATGGGTAAAACACATACCGGAAACCTGCTGAAAAATCCAAATGTGAAATTAAAGGCAATTGTTGATAAGGAAGCTGAAAATATAAGAAAAAATCTGAAGGGCGAAGCCGGAAATTTTGATACCGGAAGTATAAGTGAAGAGCAGCTGTCGGATGTTAAAATTTATGAAGACTTTGAAGAGTGCCTAAAAACTGAAAAGCCTGATGCATGTGTGATTGCAGTTCATACTCTGCTGCATTACAAAATGGCAAAAATGGCATTAGAGCATGACGTTCATGTTTTTATTGAAAAACCGTTTTGTCTGGATGTTTCAGAAGGTGAGGAGCTGATTACCATGGCACGCCGTAAAAACAGAATTTTAATGATAGGACATGTGGTGCGGTTTATGCCGGCATATAAAACCTTAAAAAACTGGATTGACAATAAGAAATTCGGAGAACTTGAGTTTCTGTCACTTTCCCGTTTCTCCGGATTGCCTGCATGGGGACAGTGGAAACAGCGTCAGAAGGAATTTGGTTCATCGGGCGGGGCTCTGTTCGACCTTGTTATTCACGATATTGACTATGCTCAGTGGGTTTGTGGCATACCGGACAATATCAGGGCAACTTCATTGCCGGGCAAATTGAGTGAGTATGATTACGTTACCGGTTTCTGGAGATATTACAATAAGGATTTGAAGGTTAAAATAGAGGGAGGTAATACTTTCCATTCCGCCTATCCGTTTCAGGCTGCTTTTTCTGCAAGATTCGAGAATGCAAGTGTGCTTTATTATCCAAAAGATGCCGATAATATAATAGTGACAACCGATGATGAAACCACATTATATCCTGCGGGTGATGCAAATGACGGATTTGCAAACGAGCTCGATTATTTTGTTTCGTGTGTTGTAAATGAAGAAGAACCGGTAGTGTGCACACCGGAGTCAGCGTTGGAGAGTATTGAAATAAGTTATAAACATATCAGTGATTTTTAAATATCTTTAATTTCGATTGAAAACTGAAAAAAAAATAAAAGGGCGAAAATAACGTCCTTTTTTATTTGGATTAAGTTGTTATTCATATCTGTTTTTGAAATAAAACTCAAAATATTTAAAAATTTTTGTCAACTGTTTGTTGTCCGACTTCAGTAAGTTATTTTTATACCTGTAATTAAAAAGGTATCCCGATGAAAAGTCAAACCTTATTTTTGTAACTTGATGCTTCTTATTGAGAATTCACTTGTTGCTAAGAAAGTTTCTTACTGAAGTTTGGACTTCATAAAGGTTACTTTTGTGTACTATACATACCGGGTTGCGAAAAAAGTATTAATTTTACCTTATGTTCGATTCAAAAAGCAAGTCAGAGTTAAAAAAAGGAAATCCTGAAGCATTTAAAGAAATTTTCAGGATTCTTTACCCCAGAATGAAGGGGTATTGCTCTCTTTTTGTCAAGAACAGGATGGATGCGGAAGATATAATTCAGGAGTGTTTTATAATACTTTGGGAAAAACGAGCTGATATTGATGTTAACCGCAGGATAGAAAGTTTTATGTTTGTGATACTTCGCAACCGTTGTCTCAATTACCTGAAATCCCAAAATTTGAATTTAAGGCAAATTCCGGTTGAAAATGTTAAAATTGAAGAGTTGCAATATTTGTATCAGCTTGATTTTATTAAGAGAGAGGAAAAAAGCCTTGAAGAGCAACTTATATCTTCTTTTCAGGAAGCGGTTAATGATTTACCGCACAGAATGAAGGATGTTTTTGTGAAATGTAAAATAGAAGGAATAAAACAAAAGGAAGTTGCTGATGAACTGGGAATAAGTGTTAAAGCAGTTGAAAAACACATATCAGCAGCCAAAGAAAAAATCCGGTGTCATCTGCTTAAAAAATATAACGAATTGGGGGCAGTGGTAACCTTTATTATGATTTTGTTTGAGGATTTATTGTGAAATCCGGATTGTGCCTGTATCTGGCGGCATAGAAGCTGTTTAGGATTGAAAGCCTTGTTTATTAATATATTCGGAATGCTTCTGAATGCTTCTGAATTATGATATAACGGTATCTTCCAGACAAAAAATATTTTTTTTTCATTTCAGGGTAGGGTTTTTTGAGTTTCTATTGTATTACTTACAGACAAGATTACATGAAAGAGACAGTTTTTAAATATTTTGAAGGCAGCGCAACCGGTAAAGAACTGGAAGAGTTGCTTCATTGGTTAAGGAAAAAAGAAAACAGGTTTATTTTTAATAAGTTTAGTTCAGAATGGAAAGAAAGCCTTGAACCCGGCAGCTTCCCCGGTGATGGAGGAGAAAGCTGGCAGCGGCTTCAGGCAGAACTCGGACAAAAGAGTTACTTGAGATGGCAGAGAACCCGTAAAATGATAAATTTTTACAGGGTGGCTGCCATCTTCTTTTTTATTATGGCACTGGGCAGTATGTTATGGTATTATACTTACAAACCCCAAAATAGTCATACAGTTTCAGAAACTTTTACAAATGTTATAGCAGAAAACGGACAAATATCTAAAGTAAAACTTCCTGACGGAACAATCGTATGGCTTAATTCAGGATCGGAACTTACCTATAATAATTTTTATTCAATAGAAAACAGGAATGTTACACTTTCAGGTGAAGCTTTTTTTGATGTTTCAAAAAATGAAAATATTCCGATGAATGTAGGATGTAATGGATTGCAAATCAGAGTGCTTGGCACACAATTTAATATAAATGCCTATGAATCTGAAAAATTTGTGGATGTTGTACTGGAAAGTGGCAGTGTTGAGCTGTTTGATAAAAAAACCAGCCGTCAGATTTATACACTGAATCCCGGGGAACTTGCAAAAGTTAATCTGCAAACCAACCGCTTCACGGTTGATAAAGTGAACACTAATAAATATACTTCATGGAAAGATGGTATTATTAATATCTATAACCTTTCAATGGAAGAATTGATTGTACGTCTGGAAAAAAGATATAATCAGAAATTTGAACTGACTCCGGAAGTTAAAAATCTTCATTATACATTTACCATAGAAAATGAACCATTAGAGAATGTTTTAAAATTGATGGAGCGGATTACACCAATTAAAGTTAAACAATCGGAAGAAAGTATTAAAATAGAAATAGATAAAAACAAATTGAGATAAGCCGGCAGGTAAAAAAGCCGGAGGTGTTGCCGCACCTCCGGAATGATACTTACCTCGGCGAGAGATAAATAATTGTATCACTAAATCATTGTAAAATTATGAAGAAAATCCGAATTAAGAGGGATAATGAACCCTCGTTTTGGAACAAATGTATTAGAATTATGAAATTGACATTTTTGTTCTTTTTGATTGGGTTGATGCATTTGTCAGCAAGTGTGTACAGCCAGACGACCAAGCTTTCGCTAAAAATGCGAAATGTTAAAGTGGGCGAAGTTCTGGATGCTATCGAAAAGCAGTCGGAATTCAGGTTTGCATACAGCCCGGGTTATATTGACCTGAACAGGGAGGTTGATGTAACAATTCGTGACAAAACCATTGATGAATCACTTCATGTGATTTTTTCCGGAACAGATGTAAAATATGGTGTTTATGACAGACACATTATTTTATACCCGGAGGGGATGGAAAATAAAACAGAAAAAAGTTCTGTAGCGCATAGTATTGTTCAGCAGCAATCGGTTTCAGGAGTGGTAACTGACCAGAGCGGGCAGCCATTACCCGGAGTAACGGTTTTAGTAAAAGGTACTGTTACCGGAACAATAACTGATGGTAATGGTAACTTCACTTTGTTTCTTCCTTCCGGTGCAGAAACTCTGCAATTTTCATTTGTGGGCATGCGTACGCAGGAAATACCGGTTGAAGGGAGAGTTTTATTTAGAGTGATGATGGAGGAAGAATCTATTGGTTTGGGAGAGGTTGTTGTTAGTGCACTGGGTATTGAAAGAGAAGTTAAAGCTTTGGGATTTTCTTCTCAGGGAGTAAGCTCTGAAGATTTGACCTCATCAAGAGAATTGAATGTAACAAATTATCTTGCCGGAAAAGTTGCCGGAGTTCAGGTTTCAAAAACAGCAGGCGGGGCACGTGGTTCCACGTTTGTTTTAATACGTGGGTATAAATCATTCAGCCAGGATAATCAGCCATTATATGTTGTTGATGGTGTGCCGATTTACAATTTCACAAATAATGACCCGTCAAATGCTGTTGCTAATGCAGGTATCGACTATGGAGACGGAATCGGAGATATTAATCCTCAGGATATTGAATCTGTGAATATTCTGAAAGGGCCCGCAGCTTCAGCACTTTATGGTTCAAGAGGTTCCAACGGTGTTGTTATTATTACTACAAAATCGGGCAAAAGTGCCAAAAAAGGTATTAGTGTTGAAATTAATTCAAGCGTTATGGCTGAAAAAATCAGTCTTATTCCAAAATTTCAGAATAAGTTCGGTTCGGGCTATGATGATGAAGAATATGCTGATCAGGGATGGGGCACAGAGTTTAATGGTGTTTATTACCTATGGCCCGACAACGGTATGGTTGACAGCTGGGGTGCACCGCTTGACGGACACACTTTAATGCCTAACTGGTGGACAATGCCGTACGATATTTCATCATCTGAAATATGGGATTGCCCCATTGATGATGTTGTTCCGATGCTTGCCCAGCCTGCAAATAACGTTAGAAATTTCTTTAATACCGGCTTTACATATTCCAACAATGTATCTCTGACATCTTCAAATGATAACAGCAATATGAGATTATCAATTGCTGATGTTGAAACTACAGGGATTGTGCCTAATGAAAAGGTTACAAGAAGATCCGTTAATTTCAATGGTACAACCGATGTAAACCAGGTGTTGTCTTTTAGCGGTAAATTCAATTATATGCGGACAGAAGGAAACCAGAGGTCTCTTACCGGATACAGTGAAAGTAATCCATTGTATAATTTGATTCAAATGCCGAGAAACACACCACTTGACTTTGTTAAAGAACAGTATGAAACTACAAAAACCAATATCAGATATCCCGGAATAAATTATAACCCTTATTTTATGGTTGATAAGATAAAAAACCATGATTTTAAAGACAGATTAATCGGGATGGTATCAACTACTTTAAAATTTAATGACTGGTTAAATTTAATGGGCAGGGTTGGAGCTGATTACTGGAGTCAGGTTCAGGAAAATACCTGGCCGGAAGATCCCAGCTCAAAAAACTATAATACCAGATTAGGGCAAATGGTGCAGGATTTTACAAGACTGCTTGATGTAAATGCTGATGTAATGTTAACTGCCAACAGAAAGATTTCAGAGAGTTTTACCCTGAATGGAGTTCTGGGAGCAAGTGTGCGTTCGTTAAGAGAAGAGATGTTAAATGCAAACGCTAAAATATTCAAGTCGCCGGGTGTTTATGACTTTTCAAACTTTAATGATGTCAGTGTGGGGTCGTATCTTTATCGTAAGCAAATGCAGTCAGTTTACTTTACAGGTAACATAGCATTTAAAAATTATTTGTTTGTTGATGTTACAGGAAGAAATGACTGGTCTTCAGCATTGGGAGTAAATAATTATTCTTTTTTCTATCCGTCTGTTAGTTCAAGTTTCGTTTTTACTGATGCATTTAATATTGATAATAAATTTTTAAGCTTTGGTAAAATACGTGCTTCATGGGCTGCAAGCGGCAATGATTCAAGTCCGTATATGACAAGAGCAGGATATAATCTTTATTCAACCGGATTTAACGGACTTCCCTATGCATCAAAAAGTTCTACTCTTCCACTGTATAATTTGAAAAATGAGCTGACCAAATCAATTGAATTAGGAACTGATTTGAGATTTTTTAGTAACAGGATTAATATTGATTTTACTTATTATAATTCAATCAGTAGTAACCAAATTCTAAATTTACCAATTTCCAATGCATCCGGGTATTCAAATATGGTTATTAATGCCGGAGAAGTCAGAAATAAAGGAGTTGAAATGGCTTTGGGATTAACACCTGTTAAAGCAAGAGATTTCCGTTGGGATATTAATTTCAATTTTGCTAAAAACAATTCAGAAGTAGTTACTCTGGATGGTAATATCCAGACTTATCCGTTGATTTCAAGTTCTGATGGCGAACCGGGATTAAGTAATATTGAGGCCAGAGTTGGCGAGGCATTTGGTAACATTGTTGGATATGCTTATAAACGTGCACCCGACGGACAAAAAATTGTTGATGTTTCAGGCAGTTACGTTCGTGAAAGTAAATTGTCCATATTAGGTAATATAACACCTGACTGGACCGGAGGATTAAATAATTCATTTTATTATAAAGGATTTTCATTTAATGTGTTGCTGGATATGGTTATAGGAGGAGATGTGGTATCCTCAACAAAATATGAAATGACAAGAAAAGGTACCGGTAAATGGACAGAAGAAGGCAGAAGGCCTCAGTCAAAATATCTGGAAGGCGATATAATACCGGAAGGCTCGAAAGTTGGAGATCCAATGCCCTATACAGGAATTTTAGATGGTGTTGTCGAGATTCTTGATGATAATGGAAATGTTACAGGGTATGAAAAAAATACAAGAGCAGTACCCGGACAAAATTACTGGGCAACAAGAGCATGGAACGGCATTGGTGAGGAATTTGTTGAAGACGGAAGCTATATATCATTAAGAGAAGTTGTTTTAAGTTATAATTTTAAGTCTTCTTTGCTTAATAAAACTCCTTTTACCGGATTAACTATTAGTGCTGTTGGAAGAAATTTACTTTATCTTAAAAACGGAATGGATTATATTGGAGTTTCTCCGGAATCAGCTCCAAATACTGCAAGTGGTGCTTCTGGAATTGAAGCCCTGACAAATCCTTCAACCCGTACTTATGGTTTCAATATTAAGTTGGCTTTTTAAATTAAGAGATATGAAAAAATATATTAATATAATTGTAATAATTTTACTTCTGTCGTCAATAAATAATTCTTGTACAGATAGATTTGATGAAATCAACACATCCAGAAGATTAGTTATCAGAGAATTGGTTGACATAAATATGATGTTTACCAAGGTAATGGTTGATGCTGTTTTAAATTATGAAGATGGTTTCGGACAAACCGGTAATTATGCAGGCATGTCTGTATCAGGTGCAAATATCCCTTTTCAAACAGGTGAGAGTAACGGTATCTGGAATGCAACTTATGGAAATTATGCCACTAATTTAAGTGATATAATACATATTTGTACAATAAGGGAAAAACCGGAAGAATTAATCAATAAAAAATCTATAGCCCGAATAATGAAAGTTTGGGCATTTGCAAGATGCACAGATGTTTATGGCGATATTCCATATTTTGAATCTTGTTTGCCGGTTGAAGAGGCTGTGACAACACCAAAATACGATTTACAAAAAGACATATATGCTGATTTTTTCAAAGAATTAAAAGAGGCAGTTGCAGAAATGGATGATTCCAAGCCGAGTTTTGGAGATGCAGACATAATGTTTAATGGTGATCTGGAAAAATGGAAAAAGTTTGCCAATTCATTAAGACTGCGTCTGGCATTAAGGGTAAGATATGCTGATGAGGCAATGGCTAAAGCACAGATGGCAGATTTAAATGAGAACAATTTAATTACTGACAGCAGTGATGATGCGTTTGTAACTAATATTACCGATTATCCTTATCATGAAAATGATTTATATACAGATTTGGTATCCAGAGGTGCTACTGTTATTAAAGGAGATGTCGGAAAAACTTTTCTCGATATACTTAAGGATAATAATGACCCGAGATTGCCGGTATTTTGTGATAGCGTAACTGCTTTTTTCCCGAATAATCCTGAATATCATTATCAAAAATACAGAGGCAGGCCATTGCTTAGTAATACCAATACTCAGGCAGGATATGCATATGGACTCAGTACTTGCAGTAAATGGTCGGATTTGCATTGGGTGCAAATCAGGGAGTATCCTTTGTACAGGTCTTCGGAAACATATTTTATTCTTGCTGAAGCTGCTTTGTTTAACATAAAATCGGGCGATGCTCAGGCTTATTTTAAGAAAGGTATTGAAATTGCAATGGCAGAAGCCAAAAAGATGTATGATGATGCAGTACCACAGTTGCCAAAAGTTGTTTCTCTGTTTATGTCAGGTAAGTCGCAATCTGAAGTTGATGCTGCTGTTGTTAGAATAATTTCCGATAAAAAAATCATTCAGGATTCTGTTGATGATTTTTTGGCAAATTCCTCGGCAGTAGTGTTAACCGGAACATCTGAACAAAAATTGGAACAAATAATGAATCAGAAACTCATTGCATTCTTTCCGCAGGAACAGGAAGCATGGAGTGAACAAAGACGCACAGGATATCCGAGAATTCTTGTTGAAAATGAGTACAGAAGAGCATTGCCGCGCCGTATGCCCTGGCCTGGAAATGAACAATTAACCAATTTTGATCAGTACAGTATAGCATTAGAGCGAATTGGCGGAGCCGGAAAAGATGAAAGAAGCACAAATATCTGGTGGCTGGCAAATCCCGATCCGTTTAAATTGCATCCAAGTGAAGTTGAAACACGAACAGCACCATGGTCAACTTATTGATTTTTGATGGTCTGTCCTAAATTCTGACTTTTATAAACATCAATTCACAGTTTTTTCTGTGAATTGATGTTTGATATTCTTTTTCTTTCCGGCTTTTTAATTAGTTAAACTGAAAAATTATTTTTGATACTAAATGTTTTTTGTTAAAAAAAATAGTGTAAACTTTTCAGAATGGATTAATCTGTCAGTCTGTACCTTTTTGTTTTTGATAATATTTTTATCTGAAGCTTCAGGGCAATTTTTTTCCGTTACTTCACGTGAACCTGAAGGAAATGAGATTCCTGTATATGAATCCGGTTATTATGATAAGCCGGGCGCAACATATATCTTGATGAATGATATTTCGAGTTCAACAAGTTCTGTTTTTTTAGGTAAAGATGTAATTTTCAATTTAAATGGTTATACTTTAACATTTTGTGATGACAAGTATGAGCATGTTCCAAATTTTAGTTTTGAGGAAGGCCTCAAACACTGGGATTTCACAAAGGCACCTACAGCTAAAATTGAAGATACAAAAGTACATGTTTTTGTGGGTGACAAGGTTTTGCGCCTTTCAAAGGGTGAAGAGATAGTTTCGGAATATATCAACCTTCCGGTTTCTGAACGTTCATATATTGCCATGTGCGGAGTTGTAAGTTCCGATATGAAAGTAAGTGTTTATGTTGAGGATGAAAAAGGTAAATCAGTAGTGTGTAATACAGAGTACAATGATGGTGTAAAACAGAGCTGTCCTGTTGAAAATCGTTCTCCACGTTTGGGAGGAGGTTTTGTTTCTGCTCATTTAAATAAGTTGGAAGCAGGAAAGTATCGTATAAGGGTAAAAGCTGAAACTGACTGTATTGTTGATTATATTGATATAATGCCGGCAATGGACACAGGAATCGGAATTGTTGAAAAAACGTTTTCTGTTGGTCATAATGACCATTTTTATGAAAGGCAATACGGTGCATTCTTTGATTATACAGAAGATGTTAAAAACGGAAAACCATTGTCTGTAATTCCGCAGGTGAGTGGTAAAGGAACAGTTACCGTTAAAAACGGTATAATCAGAAATGGAGCAGATGGTGCAGTTTCATGGGGTATTAAATCAACAGCTGAAAATGTTAAGATTATTCTTGATAATGTTAAGATTGTTAATTCCGGAATTAATGCAATTGCAGTTGATGTTCCTTCTGCCAATATTTTAAACTGCTTTTTTGATGTGAATAACCCTTTTATAATAAACCGTCATGGATCAGAGTTTTATGCGGTTGACTTATATGGTGAATATCCGTCAGAAGTTTCAAATTCTGTATTTTACGGAGGGCAGGGGTGTCTTTCTTTTAAAGGTGATTTTTCGTCGGTGCATCATAATAATTTTGTAAATCGTCAAACTGTTACCAATCACTATAGTATAATGGCAATGGGAGACAGCTCTCTGATTTTTTCAAATTATATTGAACCTGAAACAGGCTCTGGCATTGAAATATATGTACACAGAGGAATAGAGATTTTTAATAATACATTTCGTATTACTGCTTCACCTCCTACATGTGAATACGGACACGAAGATTATTCGGTTACAGCTGTTAGAATAGCTGATTATAATGCAAAATCGGGCTCAGTTAATGGTTGTTTCGGAAATAAGATTTATAACAATAAAATTTACATAACCGGCAAAGACTATGATGAGTATATTGATTATACTCCAATGGCATGGGCTGTTTTTTACAGTGCAAGCGGAGGTGATAACTTTATTTTTGGCAACGATATTTTTGTTAATGATTTGACTCCGGAATTAAAAAATGAAACATCTGCTTTTTATATCGGAGGAGGTTCTGTTGGAGGTCAGTTTTTTAACAACAGAATAACAACTAATGTTACAGCTGCATGGGTTGCTTCAAGATACGGCGGAGCACAGGAAACAAAACTTTTTAATAATAAAATCATCAATGCCGCTGAAACCGGTAAAAATATTTATCCCTTTCGCATGGGGTGGGATCATTATAAAGAATGTATTGCCAAAGATGTTGAATTTAGATCGAATGAATTTGAAGGTTTTGAATTTGGGATAGATGAATCTGAACAAGCTCATTCATACAGTGTTTGGTGGAACCTTAAAATACATGTAACAAATAAAAAGGGAGAATCTGTTGCAAATTGTGAAATTGTAGTTTTAAATGAAAAAGGAGAGAAAGTAATTTCCCGGAAAACCGATGCAGAAGGCATATTAAATATTGAATTAAAAGATTATTCAGTTGTAAATAAAAAGTATAAAACTGAAAATTCCTATACTGTGCTAATCGGAACAAAAAAGGAAAAAATTAATCTTAATAAGAATTTAGAAATAAATATAACTATATAAAACTCAAATTATATTTAATGTCAAAACAGTTAAAAAGGCATTTATTGTTAGAGATTTTGCTGATTATTTTAATTGAGTTATTTCAATTTTGTTTAAGTATTATTCGGTATAAATTAAGTTTTTGGATATGAGGACGCTAAGTAAAATTTTGTTGTTTATTGGAATAATTTTGTTATCGTTTAATATTTACGGATTGTTCAAAAACATGAGAAATCCCGAAATATATAAGGAAGAGCAAACCTTGCGCAACAGGATAAATGATATAACAATAGGCTATCCTGAAATAAAAAAAATGTTGGTTAAAAATGAAAATGAATCAAACACCGATTTTGCCGTCAGAATTAACAAAGTTGTCAACGATGGTTTTGCACACTATTTTAAAAAAGAAGGTATAAATAAATATTATCTCAGAGTACCGGTTTGGGAAAATTATTTACTCTTTGCTGCTTCGTATATTAATCCTCATGAATATGAAAGATATGAATTCAGCAACTATCATAAAAATTTAGAACGTGGTGTAGGTTTGTGCTCTACCCATTCAATAGTTGTAAAAGGTGTTTTGCTCGATCATGATATAAAAGCAGAATTACTTGATGTGGGCGGACGTCATGTTGTGGTAAGAGCTGAACTTGAAGATTCTGTCGCGTATATTTTAGATCCCGATTACGGTATAGTAGTTCCTCATGATACGGCTGCAATTACGGCTAATCCTGAACTTGTAAGGCCTTCATATGCCAATATGGCCGATTTGTATTATCCTGATGCAAAAGATCCTTATACCACTGATTTTATAGTTGAAATTTTCGGTAACAAAAAACATGTTTATTCGGTGGATAACTGGTTTGAAGATTTCTCATATTATGCAATCTGGATAATTCCTTTGATTCTGATTTTACCATATTTTATATACAGATTTAAAAAACACAGAAAAGCATAAAATGTGAGCCGGAAAATTGTTCTGTTGTATGGCTCTATTATTAAAGATATTTTTTACAGATAAAATAGATTATCAGCATGAAACAACCAATATTATTAATAGCAACTATTTTTTTTCAATTGATTTTCAGTTATTTTGTTTGCTCCGGGCAGACTGATTACACACATTACAGTAAAGTTTTTAACAGAGAAAAACCGTACCGTATATTTTTGCCTGAAGATTATTTTAGTTCTCAAAAAAAATATCCTGTAATATATTACTTTCATGGGAATACAGGCACACACGAAATGGAACTGTCAGAAACCGCCAATACTTTAGTTAAAAAAAATTCTGTAATACTGGTGGCATGGAACGGCAGGTCTGAAGATTCAGATATAAGGCCTTATAATATCGGGTTCCATTCAAATGTTAAATATGATACGCAGTTCAAAGATTATTTTCTTGAATTTGTTTCTCATATCGATTCAACATTCAGAACTTTTACCGAACGTGAAAACCGTGCACTTATCGGCCACAGTATGGGCGGGATTATGTCATTTTTTTTAGCCGGGAAATATCCTCATTTTGTTGGCACTGCTGTTAATATTAAAGGTTCACCTGAATTTTTCATAGGTTATCCTGATAATCATTCCTTGTACAGTGTTCGTTATTTTTTCAAGAATATGTACGGTGTTAATTTACGGTTTCACAATAGCACAAATGGTGAACTTGTTCATCTTAACAATGAAGTTCATCAGGGAGCACTTCTTGAAAAAAAGATAAATTATGAATATAAAATTTATGAGGGCGGGCACAGTTTACCGGCTGAAGAATTTACCGATGCCTTCAATTTTGTAATTTCTTCTTTTAAAAAACCTGCTGAAAAACCTTCTCGCTGGAATCATGCAGATTTATATCCAAATTTTAATGTTTGGGGGTATGAAGTAAACAGTAATCTTGATGAACCCGGTTTTATAGAATTGAGCAGTGTTACAAAAAATGGTTTTGGAATTACAACGAAAAAATGGCAGCCTGAAGGTATTCCGGTTAAAGGTGTTAATATTAATGTTTTAACAGCACCTGTTTACGAGCCTGATAAAACATATAATTTGATAACATACAGCCTGACGGATAATGAAAAAAAAATAACAAAAATTAAAAGTGACAGTGAAGGTAAAATTCATATTTCTGTTGATCATAAACCCCATCAGTTTGGGATTTTTAAAGAAAAAGATTCGGCTGAAATTGTTCAGTTAAATTATCTAATAAACGGGGAAAGTAAATTTCTTGATCAAAAATATGTAAATAAATTAAAGCTGCAACTGATTAACCGTGGTGGTCAAACAGGAAAAGGTTTGAAAATAACACTTTCAACTTCTACCGAAGGAATTACTATTCAAAACCCTGTTTTAAATATTGATAACATTTCTTCAGCCGAAGATGTATGGCTGCATGATGATTTTAATGTTGTTTCATCCACTGCTCCTCCGGGAGATGGTTCACCATTTTATGCGAAATTTTATGTAACAGTAACTGACAGGAATAATTCGGTTTGGGAAGACGAATTTGAAGTCCCCGTGTTTTTTGATGTTCCTGAATTTACAGAAATAGGTATTGATGACGGTGACAGTGAAATTTTTGGAAGCGGCAACGGAAATAATATTGCTGAACCGGGTGAATCAGTCATGATATATGAAATAAACCATCGCACCCGTCTTTATTATGATGATAAATATGTTGATTCCGAACGTATCTATGTTGATTTGCAACCCGATAAATGGGGAGACGGATATGCAGTTTCTTCAATAATACATATATCTGAAGATTGTCCCGTTGGCCATAAAATTAAATTTCTTGCCAGTTATGAGATTAAGGAGTGGAAAACAATAAAGAGGAATGTAACATGGGGAACATTTACTATTACTGTTGGTGAAGCAGAGGAATAAAGTTTTTGTAATCATATAAAATTTTGAATACCCGAAAAAATCAAGAATAGAATGAAAATACATAATCGAATTTTATTTTTAGTATTGTTTTTCATGGCAATCTTTCATTTTAAAGCCGGAGCTGAAAAATACATTGCAGATAAAACTAATATAACTTCAGATACTGAAGTTACAAAAGATAAAGTTTTTGTTATACATGCGCCAATTTCAGATTTGCATGAATTTAATGAGTTGGCTAAGCAGGCTTCAAGGTTGAAACCTTTTGGCCGTGTGGAAGTTAATGTAAGTAATCTGGCAGATAAGGGATTTCATGAAATACCGGAAGGACGTAATTATTGGTATGAATATGCAAGTTATAACCCTACATTGTTTAAATTTTTCCCTGACTCTAAAATCGCTCCTTTTATTCCTGAATCTTTTGTTAAAAAAAACAGGGAATTATTATTTGAAAAGTCGAAAATTTTACAAAAATACGGACTTGAATGTGCCTTTTGGAGCTATGAACCAAACTTTCTTTCTGAAAACTTTTTTGATAAATATCCTGAGATGATGGGGCCAAGGGTTGACCATCCCCGAAGAGGCAATTATCCTGCTTTTGCACCCTGCATTTGTAATAATGAATTTCAGGAAATTTATTCCAACATGGTATTTGAGCTGTTAAAAAATGTTCCGGATATTCATACCTTCTTTTTTAAAACAAATGATGCCGGTTCGGGTGTCTGCTGGTCTGACTGGCAGTACACAGGGCCTAATGGCCCGGCTCATTGTAAAAACTACAGCATGGGTGAACGAATTGCAATGCTGATGAACAGTTTTAAAAATGGTGCAGAAAAAGCTGATAAGAAAATTCAGATTTATCTTACCGCATCTATGTTTTCAGATGCCGAAAAAGCTGATATATATCGTAATCTGCCGGAGGATTGTTATTTCCAGAGTAATAATTCTGATGAAGTTATGGGAATTAATAGTATGATAGTCGGTAACTATCCTGTGCGTGGTATGTTTAATCCGGTTGAAATAATTAAAAATATTAATTCTGTAAAAAATGAATCTGTAAACACTGTTTTTATCAGTTTCCGCTCGTCTTATGACCGAAATTATGAAAACATTGAAACTATTGTCAAATTTTTTGATTTGCTGACAGAAAATCTTTCTTCTGATAATAATAAAGGGCCATTGTTAGTTGAACAACAACTTCTTACTCTGTGTGAAAAATGGGGTGGAAAAGAAAATCAGATTTTACTATATGATGCTTTTAACTTACTGGAAGAAGCAAAAGATTATAAAAATGCAGTTATAAGCAGTGCATCATCTACTTATTGGGGAGTTTCTGCCCGGATGATTACAAGACCTCTTGTTATAAATCCGGCTTTGTTGACACAAGATGAAGAAGATTATTTTTTGAAGCATGTTTTTAATCCGTCTGAAGAAGAAGCCCGAATGGATTATACCGATATACACGGCTCTCATCATACACTTGAGGCCGGAGCAGTTGGTGTTTATGTTTCCAAAATAAACAGAGTTGCCACTATGCTGGAGCAGGTTACTGAAACTGCTGCGGAAAAAGAGTTTATTAGAAATATTGCAAAATCGTTAAAAATTCACGCCGGTATTTTTAGAAGTATCGGTAATTTTGCTGAGGCTCAGTCTATTCGCGACAGGAATTCTGAAAAGTTGTTAAAAGAACCACACCGGCCCGATAAAACACCCACATGGGACGGTGATCCCGACTTTCAGGAATTTATGTCTGTAATGAGAGACGAACTTGATAATTCTTTAGAACTGATTAATATTTTGGAAAATGGAGGAATGAATTTTATTGCTCATGCAAAAGATTCAAAATATGAAGATACATTTTTGCTGGGGCCGGACTTAATAAATCAGCTGAAAAATAAAATAAGAATTATGTTAAAACATTGGACTGATATAGAGGGATATTTAGCTTCCCCGTTTAAATAAAGGAATCAATTTTAAATAGTTTAAATTTAGAAAGATGAAACTTCAAAAAAGCGAGCGTTTAGGGTCACTTGATGTATTGAGAGGATTTGATTTGTTTTGTTTGGTGTTTTTACAGCCTGTCCTTGTTTCATTCATCAATGCGTCTAATATTTCCTGGCTGGAACCTGTGAAAAACCAGTTATCTCATGTACACTGGGAGGGATTTGCATTTTGGGATATTATTATGCCCTTGTTTATGTTTATGGCAGGTGCATCAATGCCATTTGCATTTGAGAAATATTTAAAGCTTGGTAATAAAAAAGGCTTATTTAAGCGTATTGCAAAAAGGGTGTTATTACTTTGGATTTTTGGCATGATGTGTCAGGGTAATCTTCTTGCTCTTGATCCTCAGCGTATTTACTTTTTTTCCAATACATTACAGGCGATTGCCATAGGTTACCTGTTTTCTTCAATAATTTTTATTTATTGTAACCGCACAATGCAAATTTCTGTTGTATTAGGCCTGGCAGTAATATACTGGGCACTGTTGTCATTTGTAAGTGTTGGCAACTGGGGCGGAGGCAACTGGGGGCCGGATAACAATCTTGCAGAATATATTGACAGAATTGTTTTATCACGTTTTCGTGATGGTACCACGATAACCGAAAGTGGAATTAATTTTGGAAAATACAGATATACATGGATAATCAGCAGTTTGAACTTTGTTGTAACTGTAATGTCAGGGGTGTTTGCAGGTCAAATAATGAAGGCAAATATTTCAAAGATTAAAAAAGTGCAGTGGATGCTTCTTGTTGGTGTTATATTGATTGTTGCAGGAAAAATCTGGGGATTGCACATGCCGATTATTAAGAAAATATGGACAAGTTCAATGACCTTATACAGCAGTGGAATATGTTTTATACTGATGGCTGTTTTCTATTATTTAGTTGATTACAAGAATTATGGTAAATATTTGAACTGGCTGAAAATATATGGTATGAATTCAATTTTAGCATATATGTTATTTTCGATAATTAATTTCACAAGTATTTCAAAGTCATTGTTTTTTGGATTTGAACAATATATGGGAGATTATTACAATACTCTGATTACCTTAAGTAATGTTTCGTTTATACTTATAATCCTTTGGATTTTTTATAAGAACAAAAGGTTTTTGAAAGTATAATTCTTTATGTTGATATATTGATATTAAACTATTTGGATTTAGTCATTTTATGAATAATATGAGAACATATTCTAAAACTCAAAATGCATTTTTAGTAATATTACGTTTTATTATCGGATGGCATATTTTATATGAGGGAATTGCAAAATTAATTAATCCTCACTGGTCATCATTGAGCTTCTTACAGCAATCGCAGGGCTTAATGTCCGGATTTGCCGGTTGGCTGATGTCATCTGAAAATCTTTTAAGAATAGTTGACTTTTTCAACATTTGGGGATTAATCGCAATCGGGGCCGGACTTATATTGGGATTATTTGCAAAACAGGCTTCAATTGCAGGTGCCGTATTGCTTTTTGTCTATTATTTATCAGCTCCGCCTTTAATTGGTGTTGAATATTTAATGCCGGTTGACGGAAACAATCTTCTTGTTGATAAAACCTTAATTGAAGCTGTATCACTGTGTGTTTTGGCACTTTTCCCGACAAGTCATGTTTTTGGAATAGATGCCTTTTTATTGAAAAAACGGATAAATTAATATTATAAATTTTTTAATAAAAAATGAATAAAGTAGATGGTGAAAAAAAATTAAATGGAGGCAGAATGCAAAGAAGAACCATTTTGAAAGCTCTGGCTGGGCTTCCTGTTGCCGGCTTTCTCGGATTTGAAGTTTTGAAGAAAAATAAATATGATATTAATAAAAGAAATTATTTATTAAATAATTTGGGATTGGATTTTAAGGATTTTTCCATAGCTGATTATGGTGTTTCCAAATCATCTGGCCAGATTATTAAGTTAGGTATTATCGGTTTTGGCTCGCGTGCAGAGCAATTATGTAAATCAATGGGATTTATTCACCCGAAAAACATGAATAATGATGTTTTAACGGAAATATCAAATCAGGAAAATCTAAATGTTGTAATTACAGGTATTTGTGATGTATTTGATTTACATGCAGAAAATGGTCTCGCAATTTCCGGGAATAATGTTTGCTCAGAGAATCATAATTTTTCTGTAAAACGTTATCATAATTATCATGAATTGCTTAATGATAAAGATATTGATGCGGTTATTATTGCAACTCCCGACCATCATCACGCACGAATTTCGATTGAGGCTGCCAAAGCAGGAAAACATGTTTATTGTGAAAAAAGCCCTGCTTTGCATGAAGATGAATTAAATGAGCTGTACACAGTTGTTAACGAAAGTAAAATAGTATATCAGCTCGGACATCAGGTTACTCAAAGTGCTGTTTTTAAACAAGCTAAAGAAATAATCAAAAAAAATATTCTTGGAAAAATAACTCTTATTGAAACCACAACCAATAGAAATACTGCTGAAGGTGCATGGATCAGGCATTTAGATGAAAACGGAAATCCAAGGCCGGGTGATTTGAATAGCATTGATTGGGAACAATGGCTTGGAAATACTCCTTATGTACCTTTTAGCATAGACAGGTTTTACAACTGGACCCAATGGTTTAATTATGACCACGGAATGATAGGCCAGTTGTTTACACATGAATATGATTCGGTAAATCAGTTGCTTAATATAGGTATTCCCAAACATGTTACTTCTTCCGGTGGAATTTATTTCTGGAAAGATAATCGGGAAATGCCCGATTCACTTCATTGTGTTTTTGAATATCCGCAACATGATTTAACGCTGCTCTATAGCGGTAATCTTGCTTCGAGCAGAGGAAGAGGCCGTGTGTTTATGGGAAATGATGCTTCTATGGAATTGGGGAGCAATATTATTGTTAATGCTGACAGAGATTCTTTGCGTTATGCTGATGACATTAAGGCGGGAATTATTGACCCGGATTCACCAATGATTAGTTTTAATCCGGTTGCAGGACAAATTGACGCAGTTACTTCGGCTTCAGAAAAATATTATGCTTCAAGAGGGCTTACAACTACAACAGTAAACGGGCAAATTGTTGATGTTACCCATTTACACATAAGAGAATGGCTTAATTGTATTAGAAACGGAGGTTTGCCAAGTGCAAATATAAACATGGCTTTTCAGGAGGGGATAACTTGTATAATGGCACACAAATCTTATGTTGAAAAAAGAACAACAGAATGGGATGAGATAAACCGCAAAATAATTTAATAAAACCGAATGAACTGGATAAAAAAAATCAAATTTTATTTTAAATCTTTGGGTCCCGGCATAATTATAGCCTCGGTTGTTTTAGGGCCGGGTAGTATAACTGTGGCTTCAAAAATTGGTTCAGAGCAAGGTTTTGCATTTTTATGGGTAATACTGTTTTCTGCGATTTTTATGGTTGTTTATACTTCTATGAGTGTTCGTTTCGGTATTGCAAGCAATAATTCAATTTTACAGGCAATTGCGGAAAATTATGGAAGATGGGTATCAGTTTTAATTGGTTTGGCAGTATTCCTGTCTATTTCAAGTTTTCAGTTTGGCAATAATTTAGGTGTGGGAATAGCAATGGAAGGAATTACAGGTATAAAAGGAGCTGTCTGGCCTTTTGTATTTACCGGGTTGGCAATAATTCTTTTGTTCTGGGCAAAAAATCTTTACAAATTATTGGAGAAGCTGATGATGATTTTAGTCTTGATTATGATTTTTGCTTTTTTCTTTAATTTGATACTTGTAAAGCCCGATTTTAGCAAAATTGCCTATGGATTTGTACCTCATAAAATATCATTAAATAATATTGAAATTATTGCAGCTTTAATCGGAACTACTTTTGTGGTGCCGGGTGCTTTATATCAGTCATATCTTGTTAGCAAAAAAGGCTGGAAAACCGAAGACGTAAAGAAAAGCCTTGTTGATTCATATTCAGGTGTTTTTGTTTTGTCATTAATTTCGATTTTAATAGTAATAACTTCAGCTTCAGCTTTGTATCCTAAAGGGATTGTTGTTAATTCGGCTGCTGATATGGCAATGCAACTCGAACTGTTATTTGGAAAATTCTCTAAAATAATATTTAGCATAGGATTGTGCTCAGCTGCTTTTTCATCATTAATGGTAAATAGTGTAATCGGTGGCGGAATGCTGGCTGATGGTTTTGGACTGGGCTCTTCAATGGACCAAAAAATGCCAAAAATTTTTACAACGGTTGTATTGATTTTAGGGATGTTGATTGCTGTCTTTTTTAAAGGCAATATTATTTATGCTCTCATTTTAGCGCAGGCTTCTTCCATTTTGGCAGTTCCGTTAATTGCCGTTGGCATGTTATTGATTTTAAACAACAAAAAGGTAATGGGGAAGTTGAAAAACAAGCTGTTTCAGAATATAATCGCTGTGGCAGGTTTGATTGTAATCTGTGTTATGGTTTTTTTTATGTATCAGAAGTTAATTGGTTATTTACAATTGATAAATTAATATGATTGTACCTGATGTAATAGAACTCACCCGAAAACTTATAAAGGCTGATACTGTTAATCCGCCCGGAAATGAAGCATTTGTTTCAAAAATGATTGGTGAAATTCTATTAAAAAACGGTTTCAAAGTTGAACATATTGTTTATGATAAGAATCGTTCACACCTTATTGCTGAAAGGGGAACAGATGAAAATTCATGTCCGGTGGTATTCTCAGGCCATTTTGATGTGGTTCCGCTGGGTAAAAAAGCATGGAAATATAATCCGTTTGAAGGTGAAATAAATGACGGTAAAATATGTGGACGCGGTTCAAGCGATATGAAGGGAGGGGTAGCAGCAATGGTAATTGCAGCTATTCAGGCTTTTGAAGAGGGAACACCAGCCGGCGGAGTTCGTTTGTTGCTAACTGCTGATGAAGAAACCGGATGTAAGGGAGCACAGCATCTTATTGCCAATTCAAAAAAGCTGGGTCGTGCCTGCGGTGTTATAGTAGGTGAGCCAACTTCTAACATTCCTGCAACAGGCCATAAGGGCGGAATATATTTAAAATTAATTGCAAAAGGGAAAACAGCTCATTCATCAATGCCGCATTTAGGCGATAATGCAGTGTATAAAGCAGCCCGGGCTATTTCAAAAATTGAAAATTTTGATTTTAAAGATTCTGAAGATGAATTGCTTGGATTTTCAACCATAAATGTCGGTATGGTCAGGGGAGGTATTAATCTTAATTCTGTTCCTGATTTAGCCGAGTTTACTATTGATGCACGTATTACTTCAAAAGTGAATCGAAATGAGTTTTTAAAAAGGTTGAAAAAAGAGTTGGGAGATGAAATAGAAGTTGAAGTTCTGGTTAATCTTCCTGCCGTTTCTTCGTCTGAGTCCGATTCATTTGTGCAATCTGTGTATAGGGCTTGTGGCATAAAAACAGGAGTTTTCGAAACTCCGGAATCTGTTCCTTATTTGACTGATGGTGCAGTTCTGCAAAATTTTTACGGTGGTGTACCTGTTGTTGTTCTGGGGCCGGGCCAGCCCGAAATGGCACATCAGACAGATGAATACTGTTACATTGATAAAATTGTAAAAGCTGTTGATATTTATAAAAACATCATTTTAAAAAGAATATATAATGGTTGATTTACCTGATAAAATTTTAAATGAAGAAGAACTGGAAGAATTGCTGTCACGTCCTTTTGCCGAAACAGTTGAGTTTTTTAAAAAATTAGATGGTGATATTTTAATTTTGGGAATTGCAGGGAAAATCGGCCCCTCTTTGGCTCATATGGCTAAGCGGGCATCGGAAGCAGCTAAAGTAAAAAGAAGAATTATTGGGGTTTCCCGTTTTAGCAATGAAAGTGAAAAAGCTAAAATTGAAAGCTGGGGAATTGAAACTATTTGTGGCGATTTGTTAAACAGAGATTTTCTTGAAAGTTTGCCTAAGGTGAAAAATGTTTTTTTTCTGGCCGGAATGAAGTTTGGAGCCAATGAAAATCCCTCTTTAACCTGGGCAATGAATACTTATTTGCCTGCTCTTGTTGCTGAATATTTTAAAGATTCCAAAATTGTAGCTTATTCAACCGGATGTGTTTATCCATTGGTAAATGTTGAGTCCGGCGGCTCGGTTGAAACGGATATGCCCGATCCTGTCGGAGAATATGCACAATCTTGTCTTGGACGTGAAAGAATGTTTGAGTATGGAAGTGTAAAATATAATACTCCGGTTGTTCTTATTCGCTTGAATTATGCAGTTGAGTTAAGGTATGGTGTTCTGGTTGATATAGCTTCAAAAATAAAATCTGGTTTGGATGTGGATTTGACAATGGGATATTTTAATGTTATCTGGCAGGGCGATGCAAATAATATGGTACTTCGTTCATTGAAACATGCCTCATCACCCGCATATATTTTGAATATTACCGGACGGGAAACTTTACACGTAAAAAAGATTGCAGAAAAATTCGGTAATTTATTCGGAAGTGAAGTAAAATTTGCCGGCAAAGAGGCTCCTACGGCACTTTTGAGCAATGCCGAAAAGGCATTTGCTATATTTGATGAACCGGCTGTATCCATTGAAAAAATATTAGAGTGGACTGCTGGCTGGATGCAAAATAATAATAAATTACTTGGGAAGCCCACTCATTTTGAAGTAAGAGATGGTAAATATTAGCACGGTAATTATTTTTTAATATTATTAAAGATGAATTATAAAGATTTACCCGAAGATGTATTAAGTTCATTAAAAAAAGGTGTTGTAATTCCTGCATTGCCTCTGGCATTAAATAAAAACCGCAAACTGGATGAACGCCGTCAGCGTGCTCTTTTACGGTATTATCTTGATGCCGGGGCAGGTGGTGTCGCCGTTGGAGTACACACAACCCAGTTTGAGATCAGGCAAAGCGGAATTAACTTGTTTGAGCCGTTACTTGAAATTGCAAAAGAAGAATTTGATTTTTTTGAAGATAAAACCGGAAAAAAAGTTATTCGCATTGCCGGAGCAATTGGTGATACAAAACAGGCTGTCAGTGAAGCAGAATTGGCAGTTCAAAATGGTTTTCATGCTGTATTGTTGAGTCTTGCATCATTGAAGGATGCTTCAAATCAGAAATTACTGGAACATTGTAAAGCAGTTGCCGAAATAATTCCGGTTATAGGATTTTACTTGCAGCCTGCTGTAGGCGGCAGATTACTGGACGTA
This sequence comes from uncultured Mariniphaga sp., assembly GCA_964643695.1. Taxonomy (GTDB): domain Bacteria; phylum Bacteroidota; class Bacteroidia; order Bacteroidales; family Prolixibacteraceae; genus Mariniphaga. The sequence goes on from CAZXTX010000004.1 coordinate 27,766, forward strand.
AATTTCTGGCGCGAATTTTCAAAAATTGATAATGTAATTGCAATAAAAATTGCACCTTTTAATCGCTATCAGACACTGGATGTTGTAAGGGGAGTTGCAGAATCAGGAAATGCTGAAAAAATTGCTCTTTATACTGGTAATGATGATAATATTTTAATGGATTTGCTTTCTGAATATCAAATTGTTATAAATGGCAAAATAGTTAAGATTCGTATTGTGGGCGGATTATTGGGCCATTGGGCAGTATGGACAAAAAAAGCTGTTGAGCTTTTGGATAAAATTCAAAATAACCGGTTGTCAGGCAGTTTTCAGGATATATTGGTTTTAGCTAATCAGATAACTGATTGTAATTCGGCCTTTTTTGATGCAGCAAATAATTTTGCCGGATGTATTGCGGGAATACATGAAGTGCTTTGCAGACAGGGATTATTAGAAGGTACATGGACATTGAACGAAAAAGAAACCCTTTCGAATGGACAAACAGAAGAGATTAATCGTGTTTATGAATCTTATCCTCATTTAAACGATGATATTTTTATAAAAGAAAATATTGATAACTGGCTAATTTAATCAGTCTTATTTTTTAACTTTCTGTAATATAGTAGTTTAGGTTGCTGGTGTTTGCTTAATTTACTCTAAATACATAATTTTCTTTAAGTTCTATTTATTAAATATTTAACAAAATGAATATGAAAAAATTTTTATTGTTTACTGCTGTTTGCAGTCTGCTCTTTTTTAAAGTTGTTACATCACAAACAAATAGTTTGTCTTCTAATGTGGTTTTTGAAAC
>CAZXTX010000005.1:0-28166 GCA_964643695.1 uncultured Mariniphaga sp.
CATTGTCATATCCTGCCTTAACAACAGTGTCAATAAACTGCATACCACGGATTCCGTCTTCAATTCCGGGGAAATCCAACATTTCGGCAGTTGGCTCTTTATCATTCATTTTTGCCATGACAGTAAGTGCAAAGTTGCGGTAAATATTTGCGAACGCTTCCAGGTATCCCTCGGGATGTCCGCCGGGTGTTCTGGTATTGTGTGCAGCAACTTCGCTGTTCATGCTTGTACCAACGCGCAACAGCTGTGTCGGTTTGTCAAGCCACTTCATAATAAGAGTGTTGGGCTCATGCTGGAACCATTCCAGACCGCCTTTTTCACCATAGACTCTGATTTTGACGGCATTTTCCTCACCTGCCGCAACCTGGGTGGCCATCAGCACACCGGTGGCACCATTTTCAAAACGCAGCAGAGCGGCACCGTCATCATCAAGCATCCGGTTTGGAACATATACATTAAGTTCGGCACACAGCTCCGTAACTTTCAGACCGGTAATATATTCGGCAAGATGATGGGCATGAGTTCCGATATCACCCATTGAACCGGCTTTTCCCGAACGTTTCGGGTCGGTGCGCCATGATGCCTGAACATTACCCTGGTCTTCAGCTTTTGTAGAAAGCCAGCCCTGCGGATACTCAACATAAACTTTTCTGATTTTGCCAAGTTCGCCCTGCGCCACCAGATATTTTGCATGTTTAACCGCCGGATACCCTGAATATGTATGGGTAAGGGCAAGCGTAAGCCCGGTTTCGTCAAGTTTATCGCGAAGTTTAAGCGCCTCGTCAAGTGAAAAAGTTATCGGCTTGTCAATTACCACATGAAAGCTGTTATCAAGCGCCATAATGGCCGGATCGAAATGTACAAAGTTCGGTGTTACTATTGATACAAAATCCATCCTCTCGCCTTCGGGCAGTTTTGCCTCATTTTCAAACATTTCCTGATAAGTTTCATATACCCTGTCATCAGGCAGGTAATAAAGCTTACCCGAAGATTTTGAAATTTCCGGGTTTACGCTGAAACAGCCGCAAACCAGCTCAATCTGATTATCCATTAATGCTGCAAGACGATGAATCGCTCCGATAAAGGCATCTGTACCGCCGCCAACCATTCCCATTCTAAGTTTTCTACTCATAATTATATTTATTTATGTTAATTAAAAATTGTTTCTAAAATTAATAACTCTTTCATAATGAAACAAGCGCTGCTTTAAAAAAGCAAAATTGCAGATGAAGTTCGCAAACATTTCACTATTTTAGCACTTTATAAATATAAAAATATTCATTAAAAACCGATAAACAATGAAAAGAAGGAATTTTATCAGAAATGCGGCAGCTTCCGGGATTGCACTTACGGGAATCGGAAGTTTTGCGTCAGCGGGTGCGTCTGAATCACCGGCTTCAAACAGTGCAAAATTCAAACTGAAGTATGCGCCACACCTGGGAATGTTTCCGGAAATGGCAGGAAGGGATCCGATTGACAACATCAAGTTTATTTCAGATCAGGGCTTTACGGCTATTTTTGATAATGGTCTGATGGACAAACCGGCAGAACTGCAGGAAAAAATTGCAGGTGAACTGAACCGGCGCGGAATGGATATTGGTCCGTTTGTGCTATATGCCGACTTTAGTGCGGAATCGATGGTCTTGTTCAATGGCGAATCACGAAAAATGCTGAAGGAGAGGCTTCAAAAAGGAATTGAAACCTACAAGAGAACCGGGGCAAAATATGCTTTGATGGTTCCCGGCAGATACAACCAGAGGCTTGAATGGGATTATCAAACCGCCAATGTCATTGATTCATTAAGAGAACTGAGTGAAATTGCAAACAAGGAAAATATGGTTATTGTTCTGGAACCGCTTAACAGATGGGATCACCCCGGACTGTTTCTGACAGGAATGCCTCAGGCATATTCAATATGCCGTGCCGTAAACAGCCGCGCATGCAAAATTGTAGATGACATCTATCATCAGCAAATTACCGAAGGAAACATTATTCCCAATATTGACAGGGCGTGGGATGAAATAGGTGCGTTCCACATTGGTGACAATCCGGGCAGAAAAGAACCGACTACCGGTGAAATAAATTACAAAAATATTTTTCAGCATATATACCAGAAAGGATATGACGGAGTGCTTTGCTGCGAACACGGAAAAAGCAAACAGGGCAAAGAGGGTGAACTTGCCTTCCTTAAAGCATACCGCGAAGTGGATTCTTTTAAAATTTAAAAGAAAATACGTTTTTTGATATTTTGATTTAAAAAACTCACCTGAATGTAAAAAGAAAGGGAGAAGATTTTTATACTTCTCCCCGAATAATGTTAAGGGCCATCTCAAGGGTTCCTAATTTTTTAAGGAAATAGCTTTTTACGTATGAGTATGCAAATTTAAATTTAATGATTCCAGAAGTATAATCATATCGTAAATAGAATATACAAATCGTAAAGAAATGAGTGTTTCGAAATATTATGTTATTTACTTTTCAGGAAAACAGAAGGCTAAACAACTGATACAAAAATGATAAGTGACCTGATTATATACACACCCATGTATGTTTGCTTTTTTTGGGTTCTAATCTTTTTATTTGCAAAAAAAGGAAACAATAAAGCAAAATCATTACTTGGCTTTATAATGATTATTGCTTTTATACTTTATTTATCACATGCAGTCTTTTTTAAAAAGCTATTCCATCTGTATCAGGTTCTGGATCCGTTCTATATTTTTGCCATGCTGTCAAGCTATCCTCTTTACCTGTGGTACATAAAACTTTTAACCGTTGAAAGTACATTTAAACGGTCAATTTTATGGTATCTGATGCCGGCCTTCGTTTTTTCGGCAGCAACTTTCATAACTTACCGGTTTATGAACGAAACAGAAAAAACTGAATACATTCAAAATTTCTTATATACACATTCTGATTTTTCATCAGGAACAACTGTGTTAAAAGTTCAAAAAATTTTGTTTTATTTAACTCGTTTGGTTTTTGCCGCACAGGTAATATTATGCTTCATTTACGGACGTAAACTTGTTGTGAGTTATCATAACAGGATTGCCAACTTTTACTCAGATCTTGAAAACAGAACAATTGACTGGGTGCAATATTTTTTATATATAATTGTTATTGGTTCAATTTTAAGCACTGTTTTTAATTTTATCGGACGTAAGCAATTTGCCGAATCATTCATTCTTCTTGCAATTCCATCGGCTTTTTTCAGTGCCCTCATTTTTTTTGTTGGCTTTTTAGGCTTTATGCAGAAACATTCTGTGGCTGATCTGGAAAAAGACGAAAAAGACCTATCAACCGCAAACAGAAGCGATAACAACTTGACCCTGTTGCATAATAAACTTATTGAATTGTTTGAAAAGGAAAAAGCCTACACAAAACACGACCTTAAAATTACTGATGTATCTATGGAGCTTGGAACAAATCGTTCTTATGTATCTTCATTTATTAATAACAATTTTTCTTGCTCATTCAGTGATTTTGTAAACGGATATCGTGTTAAAGAGGCAAAGGAGCTACTAAAAAATGATGTTAACGAAATCTATTCTCTTAACCATATTGCTGAATCGTCGGGATTTGGTTCAGTAGGAACCTTCATTCGTGTTTTCAAAGCCTTTGAAGGAGTCACACCCGGAAAATACAGAGATACATTTAAAGATTCAGCAAAGCTGACGTAAATCAAAAAGTGCTAAAAAACCAGATAATTATACGATATTCTGTATGCTTAACTTATTTGTCGTTACATTCCGACAAATAATACCGATTGGAAATTTACAAAACAGCTTGGACTATTTTGTAAATACAATTCGTATAACACAAAACTAAAAATTAATTGCAGGTATTTTCTTGTTTCAGAAACAAGGAATCAAAAGAGAATTAAGAATTTCCCTTCCTTTTTTCCATGTGTTTTCCGTAGCGGCTCATGAATTTGTCCACACGCCCTGCGGTGTCAACCAGTTTAACTTTACCGGTGTAAAAAGGATGTGAAGTATTTGAAATTTCAAGTTTGTACAACGGATATTCAACTCCGTCAACTTCAGCAGTTTCCTTTGTTTCAACTGTTGAACGGGTAAGAAAAGTATGCCCATTTGACATATCTCTGAAAGCCACCATTCTGTATCCTTCGGGATGTATTCCTTTTTTCATTTTATCTTATTTTATGAATGGTTGCATTTAAAAACTGCAATCCATTCAGGTAATATTTTATTTTTCTGGCGTGCAAAGATAAATATTGTTTTTCAGATAGCAAATGATGCTGAATTTATTTAAATGAATTTAATGTTTCTTTTCAGATTCTGAAGAAATTACGGGTGCTCTTAAAAAAGGTTTCTCACGGTCAAAAAGATAACGCATTGTATAATGTGTTTTCATTTTCTTTCCTCCCACCGATTCATAAAGTGCAACAACCTTTGGGTTGAAATCACCTGCCCACGAAAGCTCCATCTCGGTGTACCATGGTTTACGATACATTACAGGGCGCAGATGCCAGAAAATGGCGGCATCAATACCCGATCGCTGAAATTTGGGAACTATTCCGATAATGAGGCTGCGTGTGCGGGTCATTGTTTTATTGCGTTTCAACCACAATACCTTTGGCATATTCCACAATCCAATGCGTCCCTTCAGTTTTGCAAGAATCTGGTTTAAATCGGGGACCATAACAAACAAAGCAATGGGTTCATCTTCATGATATGCGAACCATACAAACTCTTCTTCAAGAATTAGCCGGGAATTTACAATAAACTCCTTAAGCTCATCCTTGTCAATGGGCCTGAAATGTTTATGAAACCGCCAGGCATTATCATAAACATGTGCAAAATCATTTATAAATTTTTCTTTTTCCTTCCATGAGAAATGCCGGAAGCTGAACTGTGGCTTTTTTGCCACCCACTCGGCTACTTTCCAAAATCTGTCGGGCAATTCGGGCAGTGTGGTATCAAGGTGATAACTGTATTGTTCAAAATAGACCTTAAACCCATAATTTTCAAACAGTTTTACATAATAAGGCGGATTATACGGCATTCCAAAGCCCTGTGGCATAAATCCATCGGCAAGCAACCCCCAGTTCATATAATTTTCACCAAAATTAACAGGGCCGTCCATCGCTTCCATCCCTTTTGATTTCAGCCATTCACGGGCAGCATCAAAAAGTAAATCTGCCGCTTCCTGATTGTCAATACATTCAAAAAATCCGCACTCGCCGGTAGGCTGTTCAAAAATATCGGTTTTATTTTTATTGTAAAAAGCTGCAATCCGTCCTATCAGTTCTTTTTTTTCGTTTAAAAGTACCCATCTAACAGCTTCACCATTTTTAAATGAAGGGTTTTTTTGGGGATTGAAAATATTTTCAACCATCCCTTCAAGCGGGCAAATCCAGTTTTTATCAGCCGCATAAATCAAATGTGGCACTTTATGAAACTGCCTGCGTGTTTTTCGGTTTGTAACTTCAATAAGCTGCATATATGTTCTGTTAAAAATATCTCTTTTTATGTAAAGTTATATCAATTTTACTGAATAACGGCTGCACGTTCAAACTTTTTTTCAGGATCAAAAAGGTATCGCATTGTTAAATGTGTAAGTGTCTGATTTGCACCAAATGACTTAAAAAGCGCATTCATCTTAGGATTAAAATCACCAACCCAGCTCATTTCCATATCATTATACCACGGCCTTTTCAGCATAACCTGTTTTAACTGATAAAAAATACCTGATTCGATACCCATACGCTGAAATTTAGGTATAACACCCAGCACAATTACCCTGCACCGCGATATTGCATTTGTTTTTTTATACCACAACAGTTTGAGGATATTTAAAAAATTCAGTTTCCCCGATTTAATTTTTCTAAGAATCTGATTCAGGTCAGGAATCATCATATAAAATGCAACAGGTTCATTTTCATGATAAACAAACCAAATAAACTCTTCTTCAAGCAGAAACTTTGCCTGCGAAATCATCTCTTTCAGTTCGGCAAAATATGCCGGCTTGTAATTACTGTGATCTGACCATGCTTTATTGTGTATTTCTATAAAATCGTCAATAAATTTATTCTGATTTTTAAAAGTAAAATGTTTATAGGAATAGCCGGGCTTTTTTGCAATCCATGCCGCAATTTTCCAGAATCTGTCCGGCAGGTCAGGATTTGTTATATCCATGGAATAACTGTACTGCTCATAAAAGATTTTCAATCCATAATTTTCAAACAACTTTCTGTAATATGGCTTATGATACTGCATTCCGAATGTTTGAGGCTGAAAACCGTCAACCAGCAATCCCCAGTAAAAAAAGTTTTCACCGAAATTTACCGGGCCGTCCATAGCCTGCATTCCATTTTGCTGCAGCCACTCTTTTGCCGTGTCAAATAAGAGGTTGGCAACCTTCTGATCATCAATGCACTCAAAAAAGCCAAAACAGCCCGTCTGCTGATCATATCCGGATGAATAATCATTATCATAAAACGCAGCAATGCGTCCGACACATTTTCCTTCCTTTTTTACAATCCATCGCCGGGCATCACCCGATTTAAACCTTTCATTTTTCTTCGGATTAAACGTATTTTCAACCATTATCTGAAGAAAAGGGGTATAGGCAGGATCATTTTTGTAAATAATTTCCGGAAGTTTATGAAACTGCCTTATTGTTTTCCGGTCAGATACTGTTTCTAATTCCATAAAACATAAATTTTGTTCCCGAAAATAAAATTTTCATTTGATTTAAAAAAAAATCGTTTTTTAATAAAAAAATTATGCCTCATTGTTGGTTTAAATATATTAATATCTTAAATTGTATAATTAATTTTAATAATCAAAAAAATATGAAAAAACATTTTTCCTTTCTATTGCTGGTTATGTTTCTGGCATTTTCCTTAAAAGCACAAAACACAACTTTTACAAAAGGCGATAAAGTTCTCAATCTTGGAATCGGATTTGGTAGTACATTATATTCAGGTGCAAATTACACCAATAGAATACCTCCTGTTTCGGCATCTCTTGAAGTTGGAATTAAAGATGAGTTATTTGATAAAAACAGCTCACTTGGTATTGGTGGTTACTTGGGTTATACCGGTGCCAAATGGGATTACATGAACTATGGATGGAGTTACAGTAGTATAATTGTGGGTGCACGGGGATCTCTTCACTATCAGTTTGTTGACAAACTTGACACCTACACTGGTTTAATGCTTGGATACAATGTTGTTAGTTCTAAATCGCACGGTTCAATTGGATCATCAACAAATGCTGTTGGAAGCGGACTTGCTTATTCGTGGATTTTAGGAGGTCGTTATTATTTCAACGATAAAATTGCTGCCATGATGGAATTGGGATATGGCATAGCCTACATGAATTTAGGTATTGCTTTTAAGTTTTAATTTTTCACTTACCATCGAGTAGCTATGAGGTATGGGATTATTCCCTGCACTCTCATGTCACAATACATGTTCTTGTACAAAAGCACTTCACTATCAGTTTACCGATAAACTTGATACATATACAGTAATAATGTTTGGTTATATGATTTCAAGCACAACGTCAGTTGGAAGAGATAGCTATTCAAGTATAAACGCACTTACACATGAATCATATTTGTTAAAAGGTACCGAAATAGCTGTCAGACCTCTCAGCAGTATTATTCCTGACTTGTCCCTTTTAGTGCGGTTAAAATAATTTGCCGGAGAACTGCATTTTTTCAGTAGGTTTGGCTTCGATTGTTACATATTTGCCGGTAATATGATTTAAAATCTGCCCATCAGCTATTTTTTTTGCTTCATCTAAATATTTTCTTATTGATACTCCAGCTTTTATTTCAATTTATTTTAAGATAACTAATGCCATAAAGCATATCAAAATATGCAATCTGATCGGGTCTTCTTTTAAATGGAATACAGGCCTAGTCTTTAAATCGTTTTTTAATAAAAAAATTATGTCTCATTGTTGATTTAAATATATTAATGTCTTAAATTGTGTAATTAATTTTAATAATCAAAAAAATATGAAAAAACATTTTTCCTTTCTATTGCTGGTTATGTTTCTGGCATTTTCCTCAAAAGCACAAAACACAACTTTTGAACAAAACGATAAAGTTTTAAATCTCGGTGTAGGATTAGCCGGTGCTTATTACAGTGGTATTTATTCAAACAAAATTCCACCGGTTTCGGCATCATTGGAATTTTGCATAAAAGATGAACTTTTTAACGAAAGCAGCTCTCTTGGTGTAGGTGCATACTTAGGTTATACCAGTGCAAAATGGGCAGGTTCGGGCTATGGCTGGAGCTATAGCAATGTTATTGCAGGAGCAATGGCAGCACTTCATTATCAGTTTATAGACAAACTTGACACATACACGGGATTGCTAATCGGTTATAATTTTTCAAGCACAACGTCAGTTGGGGGAAACAGCTATTCAAGTATAAACGTATTTGCACATGAATCATACTTGTTAAAAGGTGCCGAAATAGCTGTAAGGCCTCTCAGCAGTATTATTTATTCATGGAGGGTGGGCGGCAGATATTATTTTACCGATAATTTGGCCGGCCTTCTGGAATTAGGTTACGGCATATCATACCTGAACATAGGAGTTGCACTAAAATTCTAATTTTAAACAAAGCCGTGCCGGTTCCATCTTTAACCGGCCGGTTTTACTTCGGTTTTTTCATTTTTCCGTTACTCTTCCCGTTTCCGTTTACCTCCCATATACTCCCCGAAAGAAACAGTTCATTTACATTTGAAATTTTTCTGTTCCTCTTAACATCTTCAATTTGTTTTACCATCTCTTCATTATATACAGGTAAATCAACACATCTTATAACTCCAAATGCTACCGGAAATTCCGGCAAAGTCATATTAATCAGTTTCAAATGAATTGTCGGATCAGGATCCTTTGTATCATGCACCAAAATATTATCACGGGTAATACCGTTCTCACCTATTTTAACAACCTTTAGTTTTCCGTTTTCAAGAACAATTCCTTTGTCGTTATCATTCCCAAACAACATTGGCTCCCCGTGCTTCAGAATCAGCTGATGATCAGAACGGGTTGCCGGATTGGTTATGGCAAAGTGGGTTCCGTTGTTATAAATCACACAATTTTGCAGAACTTCCACAACCGATGCCCCCCTGTGTCCGGCTGATGCATGAAAAATTTCTTCACTCAGCTTTATATTGCTGTCAATTGAACGCGCAAAAAAGGTACCTCTTGCACCTATTACCAGTTGTCCGGGAACAAACGGATCTTCAATGGTACCAAAAGGAGATGTATGAGTTTTAAACCCTCTGCCCGATGTAGGTGAATACTGACCTTTGGTTAATCCGTAAATCTCATTGTTAAACAGAATAATATTCAGGTCAATATTTCGTCTGACTGTATGAATAAAATGATTTCCTCCAATAGCCATTCCGTCACCATCACCTGTTATTACCCAAACACTCAATTCCGGATTTGCAAGTTTTACACCTGAAGCAACTGCTGCTGCCCTGCCGTGTATCGTATGAAAACCATAGGTGCTCATATAATACGGAAAACGAGATGAACACCCGATACCCGAAATTATTGCAATCTTTTCTTTCGGAATTCCCAGGCCGGCCATTGTTCGCTGAACAGAATTCATAATGGCATAGTTCCCGCATCCGGGACACCAGCGAACTTCATTTTCACTTTTAAAATCTTTTATTGTATAATTCATTTCGGTCATTTTTATTCCTCCGTCAGTTTATTGATTCCTTCTGTCAGCTCTTTAACGGTAAAAGGCAATCCTTTCACCTTATTAATCTGATAATAGGCAAACCCCGGAATTTTATCGCGCAAATAGCCGGCAAACTGACCAAGATTCAATTCACAAACAACAATCTTTTTAAAATTCCTAAACACATCTTCTGTATTTGCAGGCAACGGTTTTATATAATTAAAATGTGCAAGACTTACTTTTTTTCCTTCATTTTGCAAAGTTTGTACAGCACCTATAAGGTGTCCGAAAGTACCGCCCCAGCCAACTACCAAAATATCACCTTCAGATTTGCCGAACAATTCCAGATCAGGAACAAGGTCAACTACCTTTTGTACCTTTTTTTCTCTTATCTCTGTATTTCTATGATGATTTTCAGGGTCATGACTTACAGCTCCAGAAACATTTTTTTCCAACCCGCCTATCCTGTGTTCAAAACCTGCCATTCCGGGAAATGCCCATTCACGTACCAAAGTTTCGTCATCCCTCTGATAAGGTTTAAATGAAGCAGCATTTTTTGCAATTTTCGGTGTAATAGGCGGCAAGTCCTCAATTGAAGGAATTTTCCACGGTTCGCTGCCGTTGCCTAAAAAACCATCTGTAAGCAAAATTACCGGAACCATACGCTCAAGAGCAATTTTTGCAGCTTTATATGCATAAAAAAAGCAGTCGGAAGGAGTACTGGCGGCAATAACAACTACCGGACTTTCACCGTTGCGCCCATAAAGTGCCTGCAGTAAATCCGACTGTTCGGTTTTAGTGGGTAATCCGGTTGAAGGGCCTCCGCGCTGAACATTAACAATAACAAGAGGCAGTTCAGACATAACAGCCAGACCAATGGCTTCAGACTTGAGCGCCAGTCCGGGACCGGAAGTGCTTGTTACAGCCAGATTACCGGCAAATGCAGCACCAATGGCAGAAGTTATTCCGGCAATTTCATCTTCTGCCTGATAAGTTTTAACCCCTAAATCTTTTCTTTCTGACAAAGCTGAAAGAATTTCAGTTGCAGGTGTTATAGGATATGAACCAAGAAACAGCTCCAGGCCGGCTTTTTCTGCTGCTGCAATAAATCCCCATGCAGTTGCCTGATTTCCGTTTATGTTACGGTAAATGCCATTTTCAATTTCAGCCGGATGAACAACATATGTAGGTGTCTGATCCTGCAGATTAATTCCGTAATTAAACCCATCGCGCAACACCTTAATATTTGAATCGACAACAGTTTGATTTTTCCCGAACTTATTTTGTATAAGCTGTTCAATTTGGTCAAGCGGATGATTAAACATCCAACAGGTAAGACCAAGTGCAAACATATTCTTACTCCTGAGAACACTCTTGTTGTCAAGGCCGAAATCCTTCAAACTTTCGCGGGTTAATTCGGTAATCGGAACACCTATTTTACGAAAATCCGACAAGTTACTTTCAATAAAAACATCATTGGTTTTATAACCTGCCTTTTGCAGATTTTTTTCAGTAAAAGAATCCGAATCATAAATAATAGTGCCGCCCGGACTCATAAACAGTGCATTTGCCTTTATTGCAGCGGGGTTCATTGCTACTAAAACATGAGCAAAATCGCCGGGTGTTGTCACCTCCTTTTTTCCAAACTGAACCTGAAAACCTGAAACTCCGCCAACAGTTCCCTGAGGTGCCCTTATTTCGGAAGGATAATCAGGAAAAGTTGAAATATCATTGCCGTTTAATGCAAGCGCATCTGAAAATAAAGTTCCTGTAAGCTGCATCCCATCGCCCGAATCACCGGAAAACCGGATGACTGCCTCCTCCAATTCAATTACTATCGGTTCCTTCATCATTTATGGTTTTTTATTTTTCCTTTTTTTGGATTTTTTGATTTAATACAAAAAGAGCCATAAAACTAACAATTTGTAATTTCAGAATAATTAAGCCTTACTGCCAGAAAATTTTATAAACCAAAAATAACCATTATTTAACAAGTTCTTCAACACATATTCTAATATTTAAAGGTTTTAATATATTTGAAAAGTAATAAAATCTGCAAAAATGGCAATTGTTAAAACACTGAATAATAAAATGCCCGTTATGGGTAAAAACTGCTTTCTGGCTGAAACTGCAACAATAATCGGTGATGTTACACTCGGTGATAATTGCAGTATATGGTTCAATGCTGTTTTACGCGGCGATGTGCACTATATTAAAATAGGAAGCAACACCAATGTTCAGGATAATGCCGTAATTCACTGCACATACAAAAAGTCGCCAACCAATATCGGAAACAATGTTACTATTGCACATGGTGCAATTGTTCACGGATGCACCCTTCATGATAATGTGATGATCGGAATGAACGCTGTGGTGCTTGACGATGCAGTGGTTGAAAGCAACTCAATAGTTGCGGCAGGTTCAGTTGTTACAAAAGGAACTGTTGTTAAAAGCGGAAGCGTATATGCCGGAATTCCTGCAAAAAAGATAAAAGACATAAGCCCCGAACTTTTAGAAGGTGAGATAAACCGTATTGCGGAGTCTTATGGTATTTATTCCAGTTGGTATAAATAGAGCTATTTATTTTCCTTTTAGATTTTTTTAGTTGAGCAGCCTCATCTTTTAAAAAAAATTAAAAACTTTTTTGGGTTTAAAATTTCAGAATATCAAAAAGTTTTGCTTTTTTCGTATATAAATTTAAATATCCAAAACCAAATGAAACCAACTCTATTGATTCTTGCAGCCGGAATGGGCAGTCGTTTTGGTGGTTTGAAACAGGTTGAACCGGTTGGCCCCAACGGTGAAGCAATTATTGATTATTCGATATACGATGCTGTTAAAGCAGGCTTTGGCAAAGTTGTGTTTGTTATAAGAGAGAGTTTTGCCGAAGAATTTATCAATAAGTTTGATCCGCTTCTTAAAGGGAAAATTGAAACTGAATATGTTTTTCAGGAACTTGACAATCTTCCGGAAGGTTTTTCTCTTCCCGAAAATCGCCAAAAGCCATGGGGAACAGCTCATGCTGTTCTGGTAACAAGAAATGTGATAAATGAGCCGTTTTGTGCTCTTAACGCCGATGACTTTTATGGCTACAATGCTTTTAAGGCAATGGCCGATTTTTTAATCAGCTCAAAAAATGAAACCGAATATTCAATGGTAGGGTATAAGCTCTTCAACACTCTTTCCGGTCATGGTTCTGTTTCGAGGGGAATTTGCGATGTGGACAAAAACGGCTATCTGAAAAAAATTGTGGAAACAATCAAAATATTAAAAAAAGATGATAAAATTGTTTCCATTGAGTCAGACGGAAGTGAAACATATCTGACCGGAAATGAAATCGCATCAATGAATATATGGGGTTTCAAGCCTACGGTTTTCCCCGTAATTGAAGATAAATTCATCAAATTCCTTAAAAATCATATCGGCGAGCTTAAATCGGAATTTTTCATTCCTACTGAAATTTATAACATGATTCAGGAAAATGATGCTTCGGTTAAGGTGTTAAAAGCTGACTCACCGTGGTTTGGCGTAACTTATAAAGATGATAAACCAATAGTGGTTGCCAAAATAAAAGAATTAATTGAAGCCGGGGAATATCCGGAAAAACTATATTAAATTTTTAACTATGAGCATTGATTTGATAAAAATTGCTGAACAATTTCAAATTACCGGAAAGGTAAAGTCAGTTGAACAACTTGGTGAAGGTTTTATAAACGACACATATATCGTTGACACTGAGGGTGACTCTCCCAGATATATCCTTCAGCGTAAAAACAAAAATATCTTTTCGCCAATTCCGGCAATGATGGAAAACATTAACATAGTTTGCAACCACATTAAGGCTAAAGTTGTGAAGGCAGGTGGTGACCCAATGCGCGAAGCCATGACCGTTATTCCGGCAAACGACGGTAAACTTTATTATTTGGACGAAGAAGATGAATACTGGGCAATCAGCCTGTTCATTGAAGATACAATTGCGTATGGAGCTGCTGAAACACCTGAACTGGCTTATGCCGGAGGAAAGGGAATAGGAAAATTCCAGAATCTGGTTTCCGATTTAAAAGAACCGCTAACCGATATTTTACCCGGATTTCACAATATCAGAATCCGTTATGAGCAGTGGGATGATGTGCTGAGAAGAGACCCTGTCGGGAGAAAAGAAAAAGTACAAAAGGAAATAGAATGGATTGAAAGCCGCAGAAAAGAGATGATGGATTTCTGGCAGCTGGTGGAAAACGGAACCATACCCACCCGCGTAAGCCACAACGACACTAAAATCAATAATATTCTGTTCGACAAGGATGGTGAAGTACTCTGCGTAATTGACTTAGACACAGTTTTAAACAGTACCGTGCTGAATGACTTTGGAGATGCCATTCGCTACTACACAAACACCGGAAAGGAAGATGACACTAACCTTGATAACGTGTCAATGAATATGGAAATTTTTACCGCATTTGCAAAAGGTTATTTAGAAGAAGCCAGTGTTTTCCTGACTGAGAAAGAGATTGAATATCTTCCTTTTTCTGCGAAATATATTACTTACGAACAGGTTTTGAGGTTCTTAATGGATTATATTGACGGTGATAATTATTACAAGATAAAAGACAAGGAACATAATCTTGTGCGCACCCATGCACAATACAAACTGCTTTGCAGCATTGAGGAGCAGTTTGAGGATATGAAAAAAGCAATTAACAGTCTTGTGAAAAAATAAAAACTTAATCAGAGGTGGATAGTTTCCGCATCCACCTCTCTTTCAATAAACAGAGTTGCTTTTTCATTGAAATTTTCAGCAGATTCAGTAGTTTGAAATCTGACTAGTCCGTTTTTCGAAAGCCTTTTTTCCATTTCCGGATGCCGGTACAGATAATCTGAAAGTTTTTCTGCAACTATTTGCCCCTGTTCAAGTATATGTATCTCTTTGGGAACAAACTTTCTGATTTGATTAATCAGCAAAGGATAATGAGTACATCCCAGAATAATCGTATCAAGATTCTTATCTTTTTTAAGAATATTTTCAATATGCTTTTTCACAAAATATTCGGCACCTTCAGATTCTGTTTCATTGTTTTCAACCAGCGGAACCCACAGCGGACAGGCCTCCTGTACTGTTGACTTCACTTTTCCTCCTGCCCATTTTTCAAGTTCTATGGGATATGATTCTGATAGCACGGTGCCGGGTGTTCCTAATACACCTATATGTCCGTTTTTGGTAATTTCCGAAACCTTTTCAACACTTGGCCTGATAACCCCCAGCACCCGCCTGTCGGGCGCAATCTTTGGCAAATCAATCTGTTGTATATTCCGCAAAGCCTTGGCCGAAGCAGTATTACAGGCTATTATCACAAGAGGGCAATTCTGACTGAACAGATATTTTACAGCCTGAAGCGTATATTCATATACCACCCTGAATGATCTTGTTCCGTATGGCGTTCGTGCATTATCACCCAAATATAGAAAATCATACTGCGGAAGTTCTTTAACAAGCTGCTTTAAAACCGTAAGACCGCCATATCCTGAATCAAAAACACCTATCGGGTTAAAATTCATATAAAAGTTCAATTATCGTTTAACCACCATATTGTATGCCTCGTCGTAATGTCTGCCCAGATTTGACCAGTCAAAATGCAATGATGCCTCTTCGCTTCTGTACCGAAGAGCAATACGTTCACGTCTGGTCATTTTAACAAACTTGTACATAATAGCAGCAAGTTCATCGGCAGTTTCATAAAAATTACGGTCTTTCCTGTCAATTATATACATTCCCAGCTTCTCGTTGTCTAAAATATTTCGGGACACATAATCACCAAAACCTGCCAGATTACTTGTTATTGATGACAGCCCGCTTGCAAGGCATTCCAGCGGAGTATAACCCCATGGTTCATACATACTTGGGAAAATTCCAAGATGACAGCCTCTCACAAACTGATTGTAATCCATTTTAAACAGAGGATTTGAAGTTGTGATAAAATCCGGATGATAAACCACCTTAACTTTATCATACCGATTATTAATCATATTTGACATCCGCAAAAAGTTAAGAATCTCATCATTGGCATCATCTTTCAGCGTGTGGGTAACTATTTTCGGCAGTTTGTTTGTCTTCCAGCTCTGTACACTCCTCCTGAGCTTAAGTTTCAGATAATCATCAACCATTCCGCTCAATTCAGGAAAAACATACTGATTATTGTTTGAAGTGATGTTTGTATATAATCTTTTACCGGCCTGTTCCTTTATCTCCTCGCACACTCTCTGAATATCTTCAATAAGAGCCTTTGAGTGTAAAACATCAGGATTAAAAGTATAAAATGGCTGCCGGGTAATAAAAAATGCAACAACAGTCATTTCTGATTTTTCCTTCTGCATAAGGTAATTGAGCCTGGCAAGTGCTTCAAGGGTAAGATCAAAACCTTTATTATGATACTCATAACGACCTGAAGTAAAAAAATAGAGTGTATTATCCAGATCGAACGAATAACTTTGAAAAAAGTGCCCCATTACAAAATCATGTATCTTTTCCTTATATTCCACATGCTGGTTCTGCACCTGATGAAGTACCTCAAATCTCTGGATATTCAGTCCGTTAGGCAGTATATAGTCGGGGGTACGGCCTAACAGGTGAGTACATTCTCTTCCGGTTAACTCGCTTACCGTTGTAAAAAGGTGTGCTCCGTGTGCCGATGCTCTCTCAATTTCAACAATATGGCGGACGTTAAAGTTATCTGCCTCACGTTCCCAGTTGTAAAACGGAAGATGCTCATAAAACCGGTTGTCGTTCATGGCAAGATATCTTCCTAACAAAGTAGCATGAGTAGTAAAAACTATCTTTATATCCAGATTATCTTTTCTGAGACCCGGTATCGGAAGTCCCGACATCCACTCATGAAAATGAGCTATTGTTTTCTTTCCGGAACAAAAACCTGATGTGCACAAATAGCGCAGAAACTCTTTAACCTGAAATCCGAATGCCGTTATCTTGTCAATCAGTTCATCATTACCCGGCAAAGAAATATGAAAATCCTGCCAAACCTGATGCTTTATTTCGCCAAGTTTATCAAAAACAGAGAATGGGTTAAACAGTACAACGTTAGGCCTGCCTGATACAATCCACTTTCCGTAATATACGTCAAAACCCCGTTCCTGCATTTTCAGAACAGCTTTTCCAACAGGCGTTGAATAATCGGTGGCAGGATCAAAATGTGCAGCAGCCTGATCCGGAAAGTAAGGCCCTATCAGACAATAATTATCACTGCCCCACTTTTGAATTACAGAAGGTACCTTTGAACGTATAACAGTATAAATGCCGCCAACCTGATTACAAACCTCCCATGCAATTTCAAACAAAATGGTATTGGATGGAATTTTAACATCATCCGTATTATCTGCAGAAATTTTTGTATTCATACTCTTAATATTTAGGCAATAGATTTTCACTAAATATAAAGCGATTTTCCTTTTCTGCAAACAAAACTTGTTTTAAAGCATCAAAAAAGCCACATGCAAATTACAAGTGGCTTTTTTTGAAAAATTTGTGAATATAAATTTTTACTTAATTCCTAATTTCTGTTTTGCAAGCGGAAGTATGTCAACACTCTGATTTGATTTATAAAGAACAACTCTTGCTCCGGTATCAAAAACATAAAGCAGTCCCTGCTCTTTGGCAACTTCCTCAATGGCTTTTTCAGCTTTTTCGAAAATAGGCTCAAGCAACTGTGAATACTTTTCCTGAAGCTGCTGCTGTGCAGTCATCTGATAATTCTGAATACGCTGCTGCAATTCCTGCAATTCGGTAATCTTGGCATTTCTTCTGACTTCAGAAGCATTTTCACCCAACTGTTCCAGTTCGCCCAATTTCTGCTGATAGTTTTGCTGCATCTCGCCAAGCACTTCTTCCAGCTCAGTCTGAAAATTGTTAAATTCAGTTTCGGCAGTAGCCCTTTCAGGCATCAGCTGAACCAAAGCCTGTAAATCTATATGTCCGAATTTTTGATTCTGTGCGTTTGCCGAAACAGTTGCAGCTATAAACAAAACCAATACGAATAATCTGTTTAATTTTCTCATAATCAACGTAGTATTAAATTTTTGGTTGCAAATATAATGATAAATTATTTATATCCGAGTTTTTGCAGAACCTGATCACTTAAATTATAACGCGGGTTGGTATAAAATAAAGTTGTACCGTCTGCTTTATCAAAAATTACGGCATAGCTGCCCTCATTGGCAATTTCCTGAACAGCGGCAAAAATATCATCCTGAACAGGTTTAATCAGTGCCTGACGTTTTTGAAACAGGTCTCCTTCGGGCCCAAAATACTTTCTCTGAAGCTGTTTGTAATCTTTTTCTTTAGAGATAATAACATCTTCACGTTTTCTTTTCATATCAGCCGAAAGCAAAACACTTTCTGCCTGAAAATCCTGATACATCTGTTCAATTTCCGCATGCATCGATTCAAGTTCTTTTTGATACTGTGCCGAAAGCTGGTTCAGCTGCTCCTGCGCTGCACGGAATGCAGGTATATTTTCAAGAATATATCCCGAATCGATAAAACCATACTTCTGTGCAAAAGTGATAACACTAAAAAACATCAGAGCTGAAATAGTCATTATTATTTTTTTCATGGCAAAATTTTTTTTCGTTAAAACAATTTTCTTAATATCATATTTTATGCCAAACATGCATTCATCAGAATTGCTGTCCGATAACAAAATGAAACTGGCTGCCGTTATCACCCGGTGCCCATGATATTTTATCAAAACCATAACCCCAGTCAATTCCCATCAAACCAAACATTGGCAGAAAAATCCTTACACCGACTCCCGCCGAACGGTATAGTTTAAACGGATTATAATCCTGGAATTTCAAATCAGCATTACCGGCTTCAAGAAAGGTAAGTGCATAAATTGTTGCACTTGGCTTTAAAGTAACCGGATAACGCAATTCCATTGTAAACTTGTTATACATTTTTGAACCACTTCTCTGCGGACTGAGACTGAAATCCTTATAACCGCGCAAAGAGACATAATCAGTTCCGTAAAGATTATAGCCCGACATACCTGAACCTCCTACAATAAATCCCTCAAACGGTGATTGCCGGTTTGGATTGTAATATCCCAAAAAGCCCATTTCAACGGCAGTGCGCAACACCAGATTTAAATTACTTGAAAGGGGATTAAACACCTGACCTTTAAATAACCATCTGTGAAACTCAACCCATTTGTATTGTTCATCAGCTTTAACTTCTTTACCTGAAAGCCATGAGTACGGCGGAGTTGCCTTTACTGAAAGTGAAAACTGGGAACCTCTTCGGGAGTAGAGCGGATTGTCCACCGAATTACGCCCAAATACCGTTTGCAGGTTGAAATTATTAAAAATCTCAAGAGAGCTGTCACTGTTGCCTAATCCCAGAAAAGAGCCTCCCATATTCTGAAGCCGGTATCTTTCAAATGACATTTCATGATAAACAGTAAAATAGTCATCGGGAAACGTAAGTCTGTAACCATATCCCATAGCTACTGCGGCTGTTTCCCAAATCTGGTCATTTTCACTGTTAGTTTCTTCCGAACCGTAATTATATGAATAGGAAGGATACATTCCATATCCGTAGGGATCATATCCGTAACCATAACTGCCGTATCCGTATGGGCTGTATCCACCATAACCGCCGTAGCCATACGGACTATAGCCACCGTAACCGTACGGACTATAGCCACCATAACCGTATGGGTTATAGCCACCGTAACCACCATATGAATTATAATTATTATAATACTTGTTGGCACTATAATTAATTTTGGAATATGCTATTGACAACTGAAACGAGTTTGGTTTTTTGCCCCCAAGCCATGGTTCGATAAATGAAAGACTTACAGTTTGGTAATATCTTCCGCTGGTCTGGTAGCGAAGGCTTAAAGTTTGGCCATCGCCGGTTGGCAGCGGCCTCCAAGCCTCTTTATTTAAAATGTTGCGTACAGAAAAGTTGGCAAACTTTAAACCTACCGATCCCACAAACATACCTGCACCCCAGCCACCCGAAAGTTCAATCTGGTCATTTGCCTTTTCCTGAAGCTGATATTCAAGGTCAACGGTTCCGTCTTCAGGTTTTGGCCTCACATC
Organism: uncultured Mariniphaga sp.; assembly: GCA_964643695.1. Lineage (GTDB taxonomy): Bacteria > Bacteroidota > Bacteroidia > Bacteroidales > Prolixibacteraceae > Mariniphaga. The sequence continues at coordinate 19,796 of CAZXTX010000005.1, forward strand.
AGGATTTATGGCTTCAGGGTCGAAATGGCCAAGCTGCGACAGCTCCCTTACCGAACGAATAATTGCCTCCTTACTGAACAAATCACCCGGATATGTTCTGATTTCACGGCGGGCAACGTGCTCATGGGTTTTTGTATTACCTGTTATCTGAACATGATCAATGGTAGCCTGTTTGCCTTCCCTGATTCGCATTTCATAATTAATGGTATCACTTTCCACATTTATTTCAACCGGCTGAAGGTCAAAAAACAGGTATCCATCATTCAGATACAGGTTGTTAAGGCCCACATCGTTGTCAAATAACCGTTTTTCCAGAATTGACTGGTTAAATACATCTCCTTTTTCAATACCCAGATAAGTACCAAGATATTCAGACGGATATACAGTATTTCCCACCCATTTAATATCACCAAAGTAATATTTGCTTCCCTCATCAACCCAGAGTTCTATATTAACCTTCGGTTTTTTCTTTTTGCCTACCGGAACCTGATAAAGTGTATCTTTTTCAATTATGGCATCCCGATAACCTTTTTCATTGTATTTATTTACCAGATTTACTTTATCCTTATCATATTCATCTTCAAGAAATTTTTTGGTTCGGAAGAAATTTCGAAGCTTTTTTGCATTTGTTTTTTTCATTGCCCTTTCCAGTACCACCGATTTAACAGCCTCGTTCCCGTGAATAAAAATTTCGTTCATTTTAACTTTCTCTTTTTTATCCACGTTTATATCCAGAATTACACTGTTATTCTGTGTGGTATCATCGCGCTGAACGATTCTTACATCAGTATTCAAAAACCCTTTTGCCAGAAAAATATTTTTTATGGTTCGTTCTGCATTTATCACCTGATTGTCAGTAATCTGACTTCCTTTAAGCAGTAGTACTTTTTCATTTATATCATCCTGTTCAGATTTACTGACTCCTTTAAAATTCACATCAGACAACCTTGGGCGTTCCTGCAGAAAAATATCAAGCCAGATATCATCGTCTTCAATTCTGCTGGCAGTTATTTTTACATCAGAAAAAAGGCCCTGCTGCCACAGTTTTTTTATGGCATTTGTAATTTCCTCACCCGGAACTTCAATAATCTGCCCTGCAGTTATACCGGATAACTGAATAAGCACATTCTGGTCATAATACTTAATTCCGGAAATCTGAACATCTCTGACAGTATATTTACGCGGACTGGAATAATAAATCGGGTCTCCCGATTCATCGGTAATTTGCCCCATTGCAACCGGGGTAAATACAACTGTAAAAAACAATAAAAATATAATTAGCTTACGCATTATTACTAAAATAAATTAACTAAATAACTGATTACTAATTTTTCCGAATCTTCTTTCCCTGTTCTGAAAATCACAAACTGCCTTAAACAAATCTTCCTTTCTGAAGTCAGGCCATAAAACATCGGTAAAATACAACTCTGAATATGCAATTTGCCACAATAAAAAATTACTGATTCTGAATTCACCGCTGGTTCTGATTAACAGTTCCGGATCAGGAATTCCAGTAGTGGATAAATACTTTTCAAATAGTTTGTCATCAATATCAGTTGTCTTAATTTTATCCTTTTTAACATCATCTGCTATTTTTCTTACTGCATCCGTTATTTCCCATTTTGAACTGTAACTTAGAGCAAGTACAAGATTCAATCCGGTATTTTTATCGAGCACACGGATACATTCATTCAATTTATTTAACACATCTGCAGGAAGCTTACTTAAATCACCGATAGCTCCCAGCCTGACGTTGTTTTTCATGAGTTCATCGGTTTCTCCTTCAATTGCCTGAACCAAAAGACTCATCAGCGCATCCACTTCACTTTTCGGCCTTTCCCAGTTTTCAGTTGAAAAAGCATACAGTGTAAGATATTTTACCCCTATCTCACCTGCACCTTCCACTGTTGAGCGAACCGACTCAACACCATGTTCATGACCAAAAATTCTTTCAATTCCATGTTTGGCCGCCCACCTCCCATTTCCATCCATTATAATTGCAACATGTTTTGGAACGTTACCGATATTTAGTTTTTTTCTATATGATTTCATCACCAGTATTTCCTGTCATAAGCAGGACATGCTTTTTTATCTAAATTTATCTTATATGTTGCATAAATGCCAAGATACCCCGGCCAGTCGTTATTATGCAAAACATCAGTGTATTTTACCACTTTACCTTCATCATTTATGTAGAATAACGGATCATCAGCGTCATCCAGTTTGTCATTCAGCATTTTTCTGATTTGATACTCAATTCCTATCCCAAGTTTTGAACCAATTGAAAATTTTATTCCAAAACCAAAAGGTATTGAAGGTGTTGCCACTGATTCTTCAAAATTATCAGGAACCGGATAGGCAGGATTTACACTTGCCATTAAACCAGACCTGAAAACATAGGGAAAGTACATAATTCCAACTCCCCCCATAATATAGGGAGTGTATGGCGTATTCTTTTCCCCTAATATAAATTTCAGATAATTTATTTCAAACAAAAATGACAAATCCTGCACATTTTTCTTAAAATCCCATGCTACATCCTGAACGAAACCGTCTGCAGCAAAGCTTCCGGTTAAAAATTCAGCCCTCATGGCAACACGCGGATTAAAATTATATCTAAAAAATGCCCCAAAATTTAAATTGAACGATTGCATCATCGGAGCATCTTTAATATCTCCAAAATAGCTTGAAGATCCTCCCCAAATGCCTATGTCGGCTGATTTTTGAGCAAAACCTGAAACAGTAAGCACAACTACCATAAACACCAATACTATTCTCTTCATTTAGTATTCTAATCGTTTATTTAACAATAGCTTCAGGCACATCAGAAGTTCATTTTACAACAAATTGATTTTCTTCAGTTTAATATAATTGAGAGTAACGTTAATCAACGCCCGAAAAAAACATTTTCAACCATTTCTAAAACACAACTCTCTGTTTATCAACGAACTTCCCTTGTCTGCCCCTTTTTTATTCAGCTTTCAAGAGGTACAAAAGTAATATAATTCTAATTATAACATACCTGAATACTAATATAAAACCCAAAGAAAGCCTAAAAATTGTTAAGTTTAAAACTATATTTAATTACGTTTATCTGCTCCCCACATCAACTTGTTTCTCAATGTATTAAAAAAATGCTCATCAGGCAGGACAAGAGTTTTGAGGGTTACACCGGCTTTTCGGATTTTAATTGGTGCAGAAAACTTTACAGCAACCGAACGGTAGTCCATCGATGCCAGGAAGTGAGTTCCCCTGCCTTCAACACTGAGTTCAATTTCATAATTATCGGGTACCACCACCGGTCTGATAGTCAGATTATGGGGAGCCAGCGGGGTTATGACAAAGTTTTGAGAATCGGGTGTGAGCACAGGGCCTCCAACACTCAGCGAATACGCCGTTGAACCGGTCGGGGTGGCAACAATAAGTCCGTCGGCCCAGTAATTATTGAGCAATTGTCCGTTACAAAGTGCAACAATATTTATCATTGACGATGAATCGGTTTTGAGAACGGCAAGCTCATTCAGTGCCAGATTAAACTCCGACTTTTCATCTCCGCCAAATTCCACCTCAAGCAATGAACGCTCAATTACAGAATAGTGGCTGCTGAAAATGTTTTCAAGGGCATTTTTTACCTGATCCTGTGAAATATCGGCAAGAAAACCAAGCCTGCCGCTGTTAACCCCGACTATTGGTATTTCAAAATTCTGAATATTTACAAAAGAATGCAAAAAAGTTCCGTCACCTCCAATACTGAAAATAAAGGAATTATCGTCACTAAAATCAGAAGGTGAACTGAAAAATGAAGTATGGTACGGATCTACTTTCAGCTCTGTTACCAAAAATTCATAAAACGGGCGGAACAGCTGAACGTTTATTTTATTTTTTTTTAAAAAATTAAAAAACTCATCCAAAACAGGAATAAAACTTTCTGAAACCGAGTTGCCAAAAACCGCTATTTTCACCTGACAATTATTTTAGGTATTTAAATACTTCATAAACTGCTCGTATCTGTCCTGATACAAATCATTCATCATCGAATGACCGAGATAGATATTTTTAACGTTGTAATCGTACCGCATAAATGACTGTACAACTGAAGAAAGGTCATCCTTATCTAATTTAAGAACAACTTCAAAAGTATTTGTTTCGTGAACGTGATTAATAAATGAACTTAGAATTCTTATATCATTACTCTCAACAATCTGACTTATCTGTGTCATTGAGTAATCATTCTCATCCATTTCCAGAACAATAATTCCGCCAATCTCCTGAAATGAAAAATAGCGGGCAAACCGGTAAGCAAGGTCATGCAAGGTTATTGCCCCCTTATATTCGTGAGATTCATCAAGTACGGCAATAACACTCAGCTTCAGTTTATACATCACGACTGCCACCTCAAAAATATGCTGATGTTCAAAAACATGGGCTTTTGTTAATTTATCCGAAACTTTGCCGACAGGTTCATCAATCAGGTTAAAATCGTATATTATTTTATCGGAAATCAAACCAATAAACACACCCTGATCAACCACGGGCAGATGAGAAACACGGCATTCGTCCATTAAAGACAACACCTTTTGCCCTTTATCACTGCCGATAAGTGCAGGAATCCCATCCGATATAAGATTATGTGCCAGCAATTCTTTACTTTTGTTTTATCGTTTCAAAATTAATAATTATAACTTAGATATTTTTAACAGAACATGACAAGACTTAGTGTAAATATAAACAAAATAGCAACACTCCGTAATTCAAGAGGCGGTAATATTCCAAATGTAAAAGAAGCAGCAATTAATTGTCAAAAATTCGGAGCACAGGGAATTACAATTCATCCAAGGCCTGATGAACGCCATATTACCAGAAAAGATGTTTATGAAATAAAACCGATTTTAACCACCGAATTCAATATTGAAGGGTATCCCGGTGAAGATTTTTTAAAGATGGTGACGGAGGTTAAGGCTGATCAGGTAACTCTGGTGCCGGATTCATTGGATCAGCTTACCAGCGACCACGGATGGGACACCATAAAAAATCTAAGCTTTTTAAAGGAGGTCGTTTCAAGGCTTAAAGAGTCAGGAATAAGAACATCAATTTTTGTTGACCCTGATTTAAAAGCCATAGAAGGGGCAGCTCAAACCGGCACCGACAGGATTGAACTCTACACCGAACCTTATGCACAGCTTTATCCGGTTGAACGCAAAAAAGCAATTGAACCGTTTATCAAAGCGGCAAAATATGCTGAAGAGTTGGGCATCGGGCTAAATGCAGGACATGACCTGAGCCTTGAAAATCTTAATTATCTCTATAAAAATCTGCCGAATCTTCTTGAGGTTTCTATAGGGCATGCACTTATATCGGAAGCATTATACCTTGGCCTGGAAACCACAATAAAGAAATATCTGGAATGCCTCAAATAACCGGATTTTAAGATTTTGAGTTTTACAAACTGTAATCTGAAACAAATACAGAACAATTAAAATTATGGAACTATTTTACAGGAAAGAGGGAAACGGACCTCCGCTCGTAATAATTCACGGGCTTTACGGCTCATCCGACAACTGGGTGAACATGGGCAGGAGGCTTGCCGAAAATTATACGGTTTATATGATTGACCAGCGAAACCACGGCCGTTCTCCGTTTACCGAAGAACATACCTACAATACAATGCGCGATGACCTCGCTGAATTCTTTGAACAGCAACAAATAGAAAAAGCATCTATTTTAGGACACAGCATGGGCGGAAAAACAGCAATGTGGTTTGCGGCAGATTACCCTGAAAAAGTAAAAAAGCTTGTAATTGCGGATATCGCACCAAAAGATTACATGCTGCTTAAAGATGAAAGTCAATTTTATTTGCACAGAAATATTTTGCTTGCACTAAAGGAAATCGATATAAGCAATGTAAAAAGCCGAAAGGAAATTGACGATTTGCTTTCAGAAAGGATTGATAGTGCGATGATAAGACAGTTTTTACTTAAAAATGTAACCAAAGACAAACAGACCGGATTATACAAATGGCGCATTAACGTTGATGTTTTATACGATTATCTTGATGAAATTGTAAACGGAGTTAACCTCCGGTGGTTTGATGCAAGAATTCCGATAACAGCATATCCGGTAATTTTTATCCGCGGTTTAAAATCCAATTATATAATGGAAGAAGACATACCACTGATAAAAGAAATTTATCCTGACGCTTCAATAATTGACATTCCTGATGCCGGGCACTGGCTGCATGTTGAAAAACCTGATGAATTTATGGAAGCGGCAGCACGATGCTGCTGATTTCACCTGTTATATTTCTGAGTAATACCGGCAAGAAACTTTTTATGTTTAAGCTTTAACTGTTTCTTCATAAAACGCCATTCCCAGTTGCCTTCTGCAGTTCCCGGAACATTGAACCTTGCACCGGTTCCCAGTTGCAGCAAATCCTGCATCGGCATAATAACACTTTTGGCAGGTGAAGACCATATCCACTCAATTCCTTTTTTTAAAGCACCCTTTCCTGGTTTTCCAAGATAGCCGGCAGCCATTTTGCGTTCTTTGCCTTTAACCGACATCAGCCAGCCAAGTGAAGTGTCATTATCATGGGTGCCTGTATAAGCTATAAAACCGGTTTTATAATTATGTGGCAAATGTTCGTTTGAAGAATCAGAAGTAAAAGCAAACTGAAGCACCTTCATTCCGGGCAGACCAAAATCATCTCTTAATTTTCTCACTTCATCAGTTATCACACCCAAATCTTCGGCAATGAGAGGCATATTGCCAACCTGACTTCTGAATTTTTCAAGTAACTGAAAACCTTTGGCAGGAAGCCACTCTCCATTAACTGCATTTTTTTCACCCGCAGGCACTGCCCAAAACGACTCAAGGCCACGAAAATGGTCAATTCTCACTTTATGAAACAGATGAATATTAAAATGCAGCCGGGCAAGCCACCAGTCAAAACCGCGCTCTTCCAAACGCTCCCAGTTAAACACCGGATTTCCCCAAAGCTGTCCAGTTTCACTGAAATAATCCGGCGGAACACCGCCTACAAGAGTCGGTTCAAGATTCCCGTCAAGAATAAAAATATCGGTATTTGACCATAAATCGGCACTATCGCCGGAAACATAGAGAGGCATATCTCCAAAAATCATCACATTTTTAGACTGTGCATAATTTTTAAGCCGGAACCACTGCCTGAAAAACAAAAACTGCAAAAATTTATGGAATTCTATTTCATCAGACAGCATTTCAAAGTATTTTTTTAAAGCCTGCTTTTTCCTGAATTTAAAATCATCCTCCCATTCATTCCAGTGAATATAATTAAAGTGTTTTCTGGCAGCCGTAAATAAAGCATAATCGCCCAGCCACCATATATGTTCTTTCAAAAAATTATGATATTCATCCGAAATGGCATCATTGTTATTAAGCCTGAAATTTTCAAAAGCCTTTCTCAGAACATGAAATTTCCATTTGCTCACTTTGTTAAAATTCACTTTTCCTGTCGGGAATGAAGGATGTGAATTCAAATCCTTTTTTTCGAGAAAGCCATCCTCAATAAGTTTTTGCAAATCAATAATTAAAGGATTTCCGGCAAATGCAGAATAACACTGATATGGTGAATTTCCTGAACCGGCAGGCCCCAGCGGTAAAATCTGCCATATTTTCTGTCCGGTTTCATGCAGAAAATCGACAAAATCATAAGCTTCCTTTCCCAAAGTGCCAATCCCTTCCATCCCCGGAAGTGATGTGATATGCATCAGAATTCCACTGTTCCGCTCAGCCATTTGCATATTTTTTTCTAAATACCGACAAATGATTCGCCGTTTCTCTCACTATCCGCTGAACCGCCAGTCCGTGTTTTAAATCGGGAACAAAAGCCCTGTTGTCATTACCGGTTAAAAAAAGGTAGTGTGCATGCACCATGGAACGAAGCCAGCCGGGCGGCACATGTCCGGAGGGGAAACTCGTAATCGGTGTATAATTACTTCCCACCATCTGTTTTACCCATTTGTCTGACCCCTCGGTATAATATTCAAAAAACTCCGAATTTTTTGAAGAGTAGCGAAGTGCTCCTTTTTCGGCATAAATTTCAAGATGCACCAAATCACCTGTGCCGGAGCTTATCCTGCTTGCTGAAAGATTACCAACTGCACTTGTTGACGGTTCATACAGCGAAATTGAGCTGAACAGATCAGAACCGGCCGGTACACCTTCAAATCCTCCTCCCTGCAGAGCACCGGTTAATTGTAATTCTTCACCCAGAAAGGCAGTCAGCAGACTGATTCCGTGCGAACCCAGATCGGCCATTGCTCCGCCGTCGGGTGCGGGTGTAAGCCGTGTTACACGCTTTTCACGATAGGACGACTGCAAATAATCTCCGTGA
>CAZXTX010000006.1:0-6958 GCA_964643695.1 uncultured Mariniphaga sp.
CTGCCCAGCTTTTTTGCCAAATCATTTATAAACTGGGGATTGCGCACTGCCGCCGAATTAACGGAAACTTTGGCGGCTCCGGCAGCAATCAGCCTTTCGGCATCGGCAACTTCACTTATTCCGCCTCCCACCGTAAAAGGGATATCTATTGCCGCGGCTACTTTCTCTACCAAATCCACAAAGGTTTTCCGCCCTTCGTGAGTAGCTGCTATATCCAACAAGACCAGTTCATCAGCACCATCGGCACTATATTTTACAGCCATCTCAACGGGGTCGCCCAACTCCTTAATATTTACAAAATTAACTCCCTTAACGGTTTTTCCGTTTTGAATGTCCAAACAAGGTATTATTCTTTTTAACTGCATAACTTTTTGTTTTAAAGCACGGATTGTAATCCGGCTGTGTAATTAATAATTAATCCTGTCACTATTGCGATTGTAAATGAAATCAATGTTCCCAAAAGAAAATATTCAGCTTTCTTGTTACCTTCCTCACGTGTATCGTTAAACCGGAAAATGGATTTGGCGGCAATCAGAAAACCTATTGCAGAAAACTGCGCTGATAAAATAAAAACAAAAATTAAAATACGTTCCAGAATTCCTATCCATGCCGAAACATCATAAGCTGTTTTATCGGTTTTATCGGTTATTACGACATTTAAAAACAAACCGGTAAAAATTCCTGCCGGATTGGTTACAAACACAAAACCTGAAATGTAAAGCCACAGATTGGCGGTTTCGGGCAAAATCTGCTCTTTTGTTCCCCATACTGCCAGAATCAGCAAAACGGATATGTGTATAATCTGGTCGGACAGAAAAGTGAAAATATTATCTTTCAGCCTGGTTTTTAGAAGATCAGTCAGCAAATGAACAACAAAAATAACCGGAAAAAACCACCATAAATTCAGCCTGAATATAAAAATTACCGGAAGTGCAGATGCAATAACCGAATGTAAAATTAATTTCAGCGACTTTAACCCGTTTTCCCTTTTGTGAAGAACCCAGGAACGCGGCTGTAACCAGAAATCGGCAATAAGATGTCCGGCAAGCATTGGCAAAAAAACACTATTCAAAACTTCCATAATGCTTTTTTATTATTTGTGCATAACGTTCAATAAATTTTTCAACCGCTATCCAGTTAGCTGCCCTCAAAGCTTTACTTACAGCCGGTTGTGAAATATTCAAAATTCCGGCAATTTGTTTCTGAGATATTCCGTCCAGTTTATGATAGATAATATTGGCCTGGGCAACAGAAAGAGCATTAATTAAAATATCAGCCATAAAACAATAAGTTTCCAATTCATCATTCAGCTCTTTATTGCCGGTAACAATAATAGTCCTGATATTTTTTTCCTTTAATTTATCAAAGTTTCTGCCGGAGAGTTCAAATGCAGGGCCATCCGACAACAACACATCATTCTGCCTTACCGTTACCCTGCCAATACCAATTGCAGCCCTCAGGTCTGATGCTTCATTCTGCCTTCTTATCCCCATTCTGAATTTCAACACCAACAACAGTGCATCTTCCGGTTTTGCGGCAAGCTGAAAACTGTCGCCCCTGTAAAACCTTGGGCTTAAAAGAATTCCGTAATGACTAAAATTTTCAATCTCATTCTGAATAACCTTTTTATCTTCCTCTTTTAAAATCGAAGAATTTACAATATCACCGGTTATTACTGCTATTTGTTCTAACTCTTTCATAAAACAAATATAACTTATATTGGTTATATTTCAAAACAATAACCTAATTTGGTTATGTTTTTATTTCATAACCTGATTTGGTTATTTTCAGGTTTACAGGATATAATTTTCAATATCCTTCATGCTGATTTTTCCTTCGTAAATTGCCTTGCCGGTAATAGCACCCGGAACGCCGGCTCCGGCAAGCTGCATGATATCATCCATTGAGGCGATTCCGCCGCTGGCAATAACTTCAACATCAGGAAAAGTTTCCATTATTTCAATATAAAGTCCGGTTGCAGGGCCTGTAAGCATTCCGTCGCGGGCAATATCGGTTGAAATAACCTTTGTTATCCCTTTATTATGGTAATCTGCTATAAAATCGATCACTGTCAGCTCTGTTTCCTCCTGCCAGCCGCTTACGGCAATTTTACCATCTTTGGCATCGGCACCAAGAATGATTTTTTCGCTGCCGTATTTTTTGAGCCAGCTTAAAAAAGTTTCCGGTTCCTTAACCGCAATACTTCCTCCGGTAATCATACCGGCACCTGATTCAAATGCAATTTTCAAATCTTCATCTGATTTCAGTCCGCCTCCAAAATCAATTACCAGTTTCGTTTTTGAAGCAATCAGTTCAAGAATCTTATAATTTATGATATGATTTGCCTTTGCACCGTCAAGGTCAACCAGATGAAGCCGCTTAATACCGGTATTTTCAAACATGAGGGCAACCTCAAGCGGATTTTCGTTATAAACTGTTTTTCGCCGGTAATCGCCCTGCGAGAGCCTTACGCATTTTCCTTCAATAATGTCGATTGCCGGTATTATTTCAATTTTTCGGATCATTTTATTTTTTTATAAATATCATCTCTTTTGCCTGCTGAAATTATTAAAATCAGCAAATCTTTCCTGATTACCTGATAAATTATTCGAATGTTTCCAATTCTAAGACGATATGTATTTTTAACATCTTTCAGTTTTTTAATATCAAGATGTGAATTATTAAAGGGGTTTTCTATTAATAACTCTAACTTTTCCTTAATAGTTTTTCTGAAAATTTGATTTTGTGATTTTAAAAAGGCTGAAGCTTTTTTATGAATTTTCAGACTATACATCAAAAACTGTTTTTTAATTTATTCCAGTCTTCAAATTCACTTAAATCACCATTTTCTATTTTTTTTTGTATTTCATAGTACTCTTTTTCTTCTTCTGCAGTTAATTCATCTGCATCATTTTCATAAATTTTAAAACTGTCTTTTGGTAACAAATCCAGAAAATCACGAAAAATCTTGTAAACTTTATCTGAAACACTTATTGTTATAGTTTTCATTTTATTATGCATTAATATTTATCCCAAATTTCAAAATCTCGTCAACAACAGGATTATTAATGTTAAAATCATCATAAGCAAAGGGATGGGGTTCAATCCTGAGGTCTATTTTTCGCCTTAATTTCATTAATTCAACCTGAGTATCAATAATGTCATCTACCTTAGCTAATACAATGGCAATATCTATATCACTGTCAGAATGATTTGTCTCTTTTGCATAACTTCCAAACAGTATTGCACGTTTAATATTAAAACTATCTTCTAAAAGATTGATATATTCAGTTGCTACTTTAATTGCCTGTGTTTTATCCATGTATATAATTCTTTAATTGTTGAAAAGTCCCTGTCAGCACTTTCAGTCCAATAAGTAACTATTTTATCAACATTGATATTTGTTTCCATTAATTAAAACTTTATAACAAAGTTAAGTTATTTCTAAATAATATTTTCCAAAATCATTTTCAGCACTGCCTGTGCGGTAATTTCACGATTGGCTGCCTGTTCCACCACAATTGAGGCGGGGCTGTCAATTACGCCGTCGGTAACAATCATATTACGGCGCACCGGCAGACAATGCATAAACTTTGCGTTGTTTGTAAGTGCCATCTTCTCCTCATCAACCATCCATGCCATATCCTTTGAAAGCACCTTTCCGTAGTTTGAATATGATGACCAGTTTTTTGCATAAATAAAGTCGGCACCTTCAAAAGCTTTCTTCTGGTCATACTCAACTTCCACATCTCCCATAAATGCAGGTGCCAGCTCATAACCTTCAGGATGTGTAACCACAAACTCATAATCTGTTTTACTCATCCACTCCACAAAAGAGTTGGAAACAGCCTGCGGCAGTGCCTTCGGATGCGGTGCCCAGGTAAGAACCACTTTGGGCCGTTTTCTGGTTTTGAACTCCTCAATGGTTACCAGATCGGCATAACTTTGCAGCGGATGTCGGGTTGCACCTTCCATACTCACAACCGGAACACCCGCATAATTTACAAACTGGCTCAGTATCTTCTCACTGTAATCGTCTTCCCTGCTTTCAAACCTTGCAAAAGCCCGCACCCCGATCACATCACAATACTTCCCAATAACCGGAATTGCTTCTCTCAGATGCTCCGGTTTGTCACCGTCCATAATAACTCCCATCTCCGATTCAAGCTGCCACGAATCTTCATTCACATTCATTACCATGGTGTTCATACCAAGGTTCATGGCTGCCTTTTGGGTACTGAGCCTTGTGCGAAGGCTGGAGTTAAAAAAAACAAGCACCATGGTTTTGTCAATTCCAAGGTGCTTGTAAGCAAAGCGGTTCTTTTTAATTTCAAATGCCGTTTCAACCGCTTTATTAAGGTCGGAAATATCTTTTACGCTTATAAAATTTTTCATCAAACTTATTTTTCGGGTAGTTTATTTTTATTTAAAATTCTTTACTGTACTATTTTGGCCTTACCTGCCCGTCGCCCTCAATAATCCACTTGTAACTGGTAAGCTCCTCAAGTGCCATTGGACCGCGGGCATGCAGTTTCTGGGTACTTATTCCAATTTCGGCTCCCAGTCCAAACTGGGCTCCGTCGGTAAAAGCTGTGGAAACATTGGAATAAACCGATGATGCATCCACAAGTTTCTGAAAAGCATCAATCCGCTCCGGATTTTCGGAAATAATTGCCTCACTGTGTTTAGATGATTTTTCATTTATCTGCTCCAATGCCTCTTCAAAAGAATCGACGGTTTTCACAGCCATTTTCAATGAAAGGAATTCGGTTCCGAACGACTCTTCGGTGGCAGGCTGCAACAATCCTTCTGGATAATTACCTTCCAGTTTTTTATATGAATCCTTATCAGCATAAATAGTTACACCTGCTTCACCAAGCAATTGCCCGAATGCGGGCAGTTCACCAAGCCGGCTGCGATGAATAATAAGGCAGTCGAGTGCATTGCAAACCGAAGGACGACGGGTTTTTGCATTATAAATAATCTCACGCCCCTTTTCTGCATCGCCAAATTCATCAAAATAGGTGTGACAGATACCTGCCCCGGTCTCAATTACCGGAATTGTCGCATTTTCGCGCACAAAATCGATAAGTCCCTGACTTCCGCGCGGAATTATCAAATCAATATATTTGTTTGCCTTCAGCATTTCATTTGTTTCTTCTCTTCCGGCCGGCAGCAGGGCAACGGTGTTTTCATCGACATTATGCTTTCGCAGCACATTTTGAATTACTGAAGTTATTGCAGTATTTGAAAAAATAGCATCACTGCCTCCTTTAAGAACACATGCATTTCCTGATTTCAGGCATAATGAAAAAACATCAAAAGTGACATTTGGCCGGGCTTCATAAATAATACCGATAACACCGAACGGTACTGTTACTTTTTTTATTTTCAACCCGTTGGGGCGTACGGTTTCCTTTAGCACCTTCCCCAGAGGACTTTCCATTCCGGCAACATTTCTGATGTCGGCAGCTATTCCCTCAATCCGCTCTTTGGTCAGTTTCAAACGGTCATATTTAGGGTCTTCGGGGTCCATCCTCTCTAAATCCTTCAGATTTTCTTTCAGAATGAAATCTGAATTCTCCAAAGCCTGTCCGGCTAAATCTGACAATATAGTGTTTATCTTTCCTTCGTTCAAAAGAGTTAATTTCCTTGATGCAGCCAAAACCTGCTGCAGTTGCTTTTCAATTTTCATGTTCATTATTTGTAGATTTTTCAAGATATAAATAATCGTAATGCACCAGTGCCCTCTGCTTTTCCGAAAGTTTTTCGGATTTTACCTTTTCGGAGCCGTACTGTGCTTTTCCCAGACCGATTACCCGGCCTGATGTATCAACAATTCGTATAAGGTCATCCTTTTTAAATTCATTTTCAATTTTCACAATTCCGACCGGCAGCAGGCTAACAGCCTTGTCCGACTGCAATGCATCAGCAGCACCTTCATTTATAACCACTGTTCCTTTTACAAATCCGTCAGAATGGGCTATCCATTTCTTCACACCACTTACCGGCTTTTGGACAGGTTTAAACCAGGTATGTTTTATTTCCTCTCCTGAAAGAATCTTATTCAGGACATTTTCAGTAAAACCGTTTGCAAGATGAACGCCAATACCTTCGCCGGCAAGTTTCCTGGCAATTCTGAACTTTGTCAGCATTCCTCCACGCCCAAATTCTGAATGTTGTTCCGAAATTGCATTTTCAGGTTCTTTGTCGTCTATTTCCACCTTTTCAATCAGTCTGGCATTTTCATTTTCGGGATGTGCCGTAAAAACTCCGTCAACATTGCTCAGAATAATAAGAGCTTCAGAATCTGCCATTGACGCAATAAGTGCCGAAAGTTCATCATTATCGGTAAACATCAGCTCTGTTACCGAAATTGTGTCATTTTCATTCACAATGGGAATCACTCTGTTTTCAAGTAAGGTGTTCATGCAGTTTTTCATGTTCAGATAATGCCCCCGGCTCGAAAAATTCTCTTTTGTTGTAAGTACCTGAGCACAAACCAGCCCGTGTTCATTAAAAAAATCGGAATACCTGCTAATCAGTTTTACCTGCCCCAGTGCAGACCACAACTGCCGTTTTGAAACTGCATCGGTTTTACGAAGCGGTTCAAGCACTGCCCTGCCTGCTGCCACAGCTCCAGAGGAAACCAAAATAACCTCAACCCCGTTTTTATGCAAAAAGGCAATCTGGTCAACCAGATGGGCAATATGCGAAACATTCAGAGTTCCGTCAGACTTGGCAAGTACATTACTGCCAACTTTCACCGTTATTTTCTTATATCTGAACTGCAAAATTTCTGAATTTATCTTAATTATTCTTACCTTATTTCCTTATAGGAAGCTTTTATACCGTGTATCAGCGAAGAGCTGAACCCCTTATGTTCCATTTCATTTATTCCGGCAATAGTTATTCCTCCCGGAGTGGTAACTCTGTCAATCTCAATTTCAGGATGATT